>DAIDAS010000236.1 GCA_027310505.1 bacterium | reverse complement strand
GCTAAACCAGCGCAGCCAGGTCGTCACATCCAACCCACCACGCTGCGCGTTCTCCAGCTCACGATAGTAGCCGGCCCGATCGCTCAGGATCCTGGTCGAAAGATCGCAATAAATCCCAGCTCGCGCCAGAAGCATCAGGCTCAATGCGCGGCCAACGCGCCCATTTCCATCCTCGAATGGGTGGATCGTCTCGAACCAGAGATGCGCCAAGCCTGCACGGATTACCGGATCCAGGTCGCTGTCCTGGTTGAGCCATGCAAGAAGTAGCTCATTCTCCGCGGAAATACGGTCCGCCGGCGGCGCCTCGAAGTGGACTTTCCTGGCTGATACGACCGACATCGGGCAATCGCGGAAGCGGCCCACGGCGACAGATCCGTCCTGGAATAACGCCGCTTGCCATCCGAGAAGGCGATCAAGCGTCATCGGCTCAGAGCAGTTGAAGACGGCATCCATGACCATTTGAACGACGCCATCAACGTCAGGGCGAGATCCGATAAAACCGGTGAGGCCGAGCTGGCTGGTCACCACATCGCGCACCGCAAGTTGATCAACGATAACGCCCTCGATCAGGCTCGTGGCGATAACCTCAGAAACGAAGAAGTCGAGCTCCTGATCGCGGGTTAGCGGCCGAGATCCAGGTGCGGCGGGTAGCTTGGATGCATCGAATGTCAATTTTGGCCAGTCTGGATGCTGCCAAAGGTAAGTCATACCAATACCCATTATGTTGATAGGTGATAGTTTTTGGGATGTCCTCTTTAATGAATATTTGAGGAACAACTCGAAAATCATAACTATATGATTATATTAGACTGGCTGCATAAGAGCGGATTCCAAAGAACGATCACGAAACTCCCAAAGGTGATAACTTTTGGGAATTGATGTTTTAATAATTAAGACTGAGGCCGAGCGCTTCGATGTAGGCGTCCTCACATGGTGGCCGGCAGCTCGTCGGCCATTGCGGTCGTAACCGGATGAGCTAAACTACGGCAACTTTGTCCCTTGGATTCAACCGTTGGATGCAACAGGGGACCACCAGCCGGTTTGGCCGATTTTTCGGACAGTATTGTTAGCTCAGTGCTGTCCCGTCAAAAATCTATTCATCGGAGTGAGTCGACAACACATCTTTCCATGAAGAGTGAACTATGAGTAAAAATATTCATCTTAGAAATGGACAAAACGGGTTGAATTTGTCCATTAATTCGTTAAATTAGATGGACAGGTGAAAAATAGTTATCTAATTGATTTTTTATGAAAAGCGCACTGTCCATCTTTGGCGTACTTGGGTGTGGAAGGCGTATTCGAACAGGGCGATGCCCCAGCTCGCCATCGCGGCGATCCACCAGGGCTTGTCGTGGAGATTCTTGAGGTGCGCGTACCAAGCGAACGTCATGAAGACGTTCGAGAGCATAAGAAGACCAGCGGCTTGTAGCCAAGCGGGCATCATAGGATGACCGGATGGATTTCAGGTTGCAAATTGGGCAGGCAAGCGATAGGCAACGCCACCTGAGCACGTTTGCTGCCTGAAATCAGACGGCGGCTTCGCCGGTTTCGCCGGTACGAATGCGGATGACCTGCTCCACCGGGGTCACGAAAATCTTGCCATCGCCGATTTTGCCGGTATGCGCGGCCTTGATAATGGCATCGATCGCAGCCTCAACCAAGTCATCCGCGACCACCATCTCCATTTTGATCTTGGGCAGAAAATCCACCACGTATTCCGCGCCACGATACAGTTCGGTATGGCCTTTCTGGCGACCGAAACCCTTGACCTCGGTGACGGTCAGGCCGTTGATGCCGATTTCGGAAAGCGCCTCGCGCACTTCGTCCAGCTTGAAAGGTTTGATGATGGCTTCAATCTTTTTCATGGCTCACTTTCCTCAAAATGCAAAACGATACTTCGATGTTATCGGATAACGCCTATCCTTGCCAAACCCGCGCTGGGTGATGCGAACGCCGACCGGCGATTGACGGCGCTTGTATTCATTGCGATCGATGAGGGCAACCACGCGCCGCACCTCATTGGACGCATAACCCATCGCCACGATCTCGACCGGGCTCAGGTCATCTTCGACGTAGGCCGTCAAAATGGCATCCAGAATCTCATAGGGCGGTAACGAATCCTGGTCTTTCTGGTCAGGACGCAACTCGGCTGAAGGCGGGCGCTCGATAATGCGCTCTGGAATGACGGGCGAGAGGCTGTTGCGATAGCGTGATAGGCGGTACACCAGCGTCTTGGGCACATCCTTGAGCACAGCGAAACCGCCCGCCATGTCGCCATACAGTGTGGAATAGCCCACCGCCATCTCACTCTTGTTGCCAGTGGTCAGCACAATCGAGCCGAACTTGTTGGACAGTGCCATCAGCAGGGTCCCGCGAATGCGGGCCTGAAGGTTTTCTTCGGTAAGATCGAACGGTCGCCCTGCGAATTCGCCAGCCAGGGTATGCATGAAGCTGTCGTATACCGGCTGGATAGGGAGCTCGGTGTAGTCCACCCCCATGTTCCTGGCCATTTGCGCGGCATCAACCAGGCTGATGTCAGCAGTAAACTGCGAAGGCATCATCACGGCACGCACCCGCTCCGCACCCAGCGCATCCACGGCAATCGCCAGCGTCAGCGCAGAATCGATACCGCCCGACAAGCCCAGCAGCACGCCAGGGAAGCCATTTTTTCCGATGTAATCCCGCACACCCAGGCACAACGCACGATAGACCGAAGCCTCCAGCCCCGGATCGGCAATCACCATACCGGGCATTGGCCGTGCGCCATCCAGTTCCACCAGCCCCAACGTCTCTTCGAAGGCCGGCAACTGGTGCAGCAGGGTGCCGGCAGCATCCAGCACAAACGATGCGCCATCGAACACCAGCTCATCCTGTCCGCCCACGAGATTGGCATAAATCACCGGCAGGCCGGTTTCCGCAACCCGGTCGCGCAAGACCTCGTAACGGGTGGTTTGTTTTTCCAGGTGGTAGGGCGACGCGTTCAGCGCCAGCAGCAGTTCAGCGCCAGCGTCCCGTGCCAGGGTGGCGGGGCCTTCTTCCCATACGTCGGCGCAGATGACCACGCCGAACCGGACGCCATGCAACGCGAACACCAGCGGCTGATCGCCCGGTACGAAGTAGCGCACCTCGTCGAATACGCTGTAATTGGGCAAGCGGTGCTTGTGGTAAGTCGCGACAACATGGCCACGCTGCAGGACGGAGGCTGCATTGAAATGTTCGTCATCCACCTGCGCCGGATGCCCGACGACCACGGTGATATCCGGCAGGGCTTGCGCCAGCTGCAACAGTGCCGCGTCGCATGCGCGGTAGAAGTCATCGCGCAACAGCAAATCTTCCGGCGGGTAGCCGGTCAGCACCAGTTCCGGCGTGAGCAGCAGGGATGCGCCTGCGTCATGGGCGCGCTGCGCATACTCGATGATTTTGGCTGTATTGCCGACCAGATCGCCGACGGTACAGTTGATCTGCGCGATGGCAACCTTCATTGAGCTATCCGTTCCATGGTGCATCCAAATGAAGACAAAGCGGAAGCTCGAAGACAGTACGAATCAGTACGGCAAGAGCTGACAACGCAGTATTCGTTTAGATGCGCCATGGAATCAGTAGGAGCCGCCGGCTTCCTTGATGAGTTTCACGATTTCCGGCTTCTTGTTCCGCATCGCATAGACCAGCGCCGTGAGTCCATACTGGTCTTTTGCTTTGACATCGGCACCGTGATCCAGCAACAGCTTGACCAGCGGAACGGAACCGGTATCCACGGCGTACTGCAGCAAGGTCGTGCCTTCGGAATCCCGCGCATTCACATCCGCACCCTTGGCAATCAACACCTCGGCGATATCGGCATGAACCTTCTTGACGGCCCAGTTCAGCGCCGTCCACTTCGAATTATCCCTGTCACCAACCTTGGCACCCGCTTCCAGCATGGTCTGCAGCGCGCCGATGTGCCCTTCGCGTGCCGCGTACATGAGCGCCGTCATGCCAAAGCGGTCGCGCACCGACAAATCGGCACCGTTGTCGAGCAACGTCTTGATGGTCGGCACATCACCGTTCTTGGCGGCATACATCAGCACGCTACGGCCATCGTCACTCTTGCTGTTGGCGCTGGCGCCGTGTTTGATCAGAAGGCCGACCACCTCGTTGAAGCCCGAGGTGGCTGACAGCCCCAATGCGCTCCAACCGGATTCATCGCGTACCGAGATGTCGGCGCCTTTTTCCAGCAGCACCTTGACGGTATCCACGTAATTCTTCTTGGCCGCATACATCAGCGCGGTCCAGCCGCCACCATCCTTGGCGTTCACCTCGGCGCCCTTGTCGAGCAGCGTCTTCGCCACGGCAGCATTGCCTTTGCGCGCGGCGTACATCAAGGCGGTGACGCCTTCAGCATCCTTGGTATTCGGGCTGACGCCGCTCTCGAGCATGGAGCGCACCATATTGACGTCGCCTTTGGAAGCTGCGGTCAGCAAATACGGAATCTCCTCCTCCGCGGCCGCCAGCAAAGGGATCAAGAGCAGCAGGGCAGCCAGTGTACGCAGCATTGGTTTCATTCCTCGTAAATCACTTGGAGCGCATGGCCGTCTGGACGGCCTCGCCCAATCCGGCCGGCGAACTTGCCACCACCACGCCGGCTTTTTCCAGCGCGGCAATCTTGTCTTCCGCACGGCCACTGCCGCCGGAAATAATGGCCCCGGCATGCCCCATGCGCTTGCCCTTGGGTGCAGTCTGCCCGGCGATATAACCGGCCACCGGCTTGGTGACATTGGACTGGATGAACTCGGCAGCCGCCTCTTCGTCAGTCCCGCCAATCTCGCCCACCATGATGATGGCCTCGGTTTCCGGGTCGTCCTGGAACATTTGCAGGCATTCGATGAAATTCAGGCCCTTGATCGGGTCGCCGCCGATGCCGACGCAGGTAGTCTGCCCCAGCCCCAGTTGCGTGGTCTGGTGCACGGCCTCATAAGTCAACGTGCCGGAACGCGACACGATGCCCACCTTGCCGCGCTTGTGGATCGAGCCCGGCATGATGCCGATCTTGCAGGCGTCCGGCGTGATGACGCCCGGACAGTTCGGGCCGATCAGGTTGGCACCGTTGGCACGCAGCGCCGCCTTGACGTTGAGCATGTCCAGCACCGGGATACCTTCGGTAATGCAGACGATCAGCTCGATGCCGGCATCTGCCGCTTCGAGGATCGAATCCGCGGCAAACGGCGGCGGCACGTAAATGACGCTGGCGTTGGCGCCCGTGGCTTTCACCGCGTCACGCATGGTGTTGAATACCGGCAGGCCGAGATGGATTTGCCCGCCCTTGCCCGGCGTGACGCCACCAACCATTTTGGTGCCGTAGGCCTGCGCCTGCTCGGAGTGAAAAGTGCCCTGCTTGCCGGTGAAGCCCTGGCACAGGACCTTGGTATTTTGATCGACGAGAATACTCATAAATAAGCCTTAAGCCACCGAAGCCACCGCACGCTTGGCAGCGTCGGTCAGCCCATCGGCCGAAATAATGGAAAGCCCGCTCTCGGAGAGCATCTTCCTGCCCAGTTCAACGTTCGTGCCTTCCAGGCGGACGACAACGGGCACCTGCACGCCGACATCTTTCACCGCCGTAATGATGCCTTCGGCAATGATGTCGCAGCGCATGATGCCACCGAAAATATTGACCAGGATCGCCTTGACGTTGCTGTCGGCGAGAATGATCTTGAACGCCCTGGCAACGGTCTCGGCCGTAGCACCGCCGCCGACATCGAGGAAATTGGCCGGCATGCCGCCGTGCAGCTTGATCAGGTCCATGGTCGCCATCGCCAGCCCGGCGCCGTTCACCATGCAGCCGATATTGCCGTTGAGCGCGATGTAATTCAGCCCGCTGGCATGCGCCTCGGCTTCCTTGGCATCGTCCTGGCTCCAGTCGCGGCTTTCGGAGAGGCTTTTCTGGCGGTACAGCGCGTTGTCGTCCACACTCATCTTGCAATCGAGCGCCACCAGCGTGCCCTGCTCTGTCACCACCAACGGGTTGATTTCCAGCAGACTGAGGTCGTTTTCCTTGAACAGCTTGTAGAGTCCCTTGAGCAGTTTGGTGAAGGCACCGATCTGCTCTCCAGCCAGACCCAGCGCGAACCCCAGGTTGCGCGCCTGGTAATCGACCAGCCCCAACAAGGGGTCGCATACTTCACGCAGAATTTTTTCTGGCGCGTCGTGCGCCACTTCTTCGATTTCCATGCCCCCGGCGCTGGAAGCCACCACGACCACGCGCTCGACGGAGCGATCCACCAGTAGGGAAAGATAGAGTTCGCGCGCGATCGGCAGCGTTTCTTCGACCAGCACCTTGTTCACCGGCTGGCCGTCGGGGGCGTTCTGGTTCGTCACCAGCCGCTTGCCCAGCAGGCTGGCCGCCACGTTACGTACTTCGTCGGCCGAGCGCACCACCTTGACCCCGCCCACCTTGCCACGCCCACCAGCGTGAATCTGTGCCTTGACCACCCAGGCCGCTCCGCCAAGCTCTGAGGCTACCGATACCGCATCCTCAGCCGTTTCGGCCACGATGCCGCGAGGGGTTGGCAGGCCATAGCGCTGCAGCAACTGCTTGGCCTGAAATTCGTGTAAATTCATGGAAAGTTCAATCAGAAATGAATTAGTGTAATTTTGGCGCAAAACCCGTAAATCCGCCATGCCTCAGGCGAATAAATACAACGTGTTCAGCAGTGTATAATCGCGGCTCACTTCAAATTCACTTCAAGAATCATGCGTCTTGTCATTCAGGGTTCAACGCTAAACCAGCAACACCTTCAGCATCTTGCCGCGACCTGCAACAGCACTGAGCCGGTGCGGATCGATGAAAATGCTTATTTTTTATCTGCCTCTGCCCGAGACGCGTCGGTCGCAGCTTATTGCGAGGCGCACCAGATTGACTACGCGTTCACGCCGGACGACCAGAGGCTCGAAACATTCGGGCTGGTCGTCATGGACATGGATTCGACCTTCATCAGCATCGAATGCATCGACGAAATCGCCGACATGCAGGGGCTCAAGCCGCAGGTGGCGGCGATTACTGAAAGCGCCATGCGTGGGGAGATCGAGTTCGCCGAAAGCCTGCGCCGCCGGGTCGCATTGCTTGAAGGGCTGGATGAATCGGCGCTGCAACGCGTGTACGACGAGCGCCTGCAACTCAATCCAGGTGCCCAGATGCTCGTCGATACGCTCAAGGCGCACGGCATCAAGACCATGCTGGTTTCTGGCGGCTTCACCTTCTTTACCGAACGCCTCAAGCCGCGCACCGGGCTCGATTACGCGCACGCCAATACGCTGGAAGTAGTCGACGGCAAGCTCACGGGGAAGGTGCTGGGAAAAATCCTGGATGCGCAAGGCAAGGCCGACTGGCTCACCAGCACACGCGACCAGTTGGGTTTACGCAAGGATCAGGTCATCGCCATCGGCGACGGTGCGAACGACCTTAAAATGATGGATGCCGCGGGCGTGAGCATTGCCTATCACGCCAAGCCGGTGGTTCGCGCACAAGCCACCTATGCCATCAGCCACGTCGGGCTGGAAGGCGTCATCAACCTGCTCAAGGGTTGATGTAATTGAACAGCGAGAGCCCCTGCACCTTCACGAAGGACTTCTGAGCCGCATCCAGGCTGGCCTGCTTCAAGGTCATGTCGCTGATGGCCTTGGCGAAATCCAGATCCTGCAGACCGCTTAGCGTCGCCTTGTACTGCGTAGCCAGGTCGTCGTTGGTGCTGCGCTGCGTTTCCACTTCCTTGAGCGATGAGCCGACCGCAGCCCTGACCGTCAGAATATTATCCAGCCCAAGATCGATGTTGGACAAGGCTGTATTGAGGTCATTGGTGAGGCGCGCGTTCCCCGCGCTGCTGGTCACCGGACCCTTCAGCGCGGTAATCAGGCTGCCGAGCGTGCTGAAAAGATCCTGATTGGTCACGCTGGCTTTGACGTCAAACCGATCGGCGCCGGTCAACGGCAAGCCGGTCGTCGGAGTGCTGGTTGGCTGGCCTGAGATGCTCACCTGTATGCCCAAATCCCAGGTGGTATTCGGATTGGTATCGCCGGCCTGATACTTGAAATCGATCGCCTGGCCGTCCACATAGGTTCTGGGATAGCGCGGGCCTCCGGTAGCCGATGCCACAGGATTGGAAGCGGCTCCGGTCAACAACGAGCTGCCCGCAGCATAGCTGACACCGTTGACGACTGTGGCGACATTGGCCACGATATCGTAGCTTGTCACCGGCGGAAAAACCGTCGTGTCCTGCGAAAAGACGAGGCGGTAATCCTTGGCATTGCCTACCGCATTCCATTTCAACGGGTCGGTCACCACGCCGGGGCTCACGACGCCAGTGCCGGTATTGGTCGCGGCGGCACTCGTCGCAAAAGTGCCGTTACCGTTCTTGATCAACTGGAAGACTTCGGCGCCCGAACTACTCACCGGCACCTGGCGCGAAGCGCTGATTTGCACCCGACGCTGGCCCTGGTCGCCATTGTAATTCACGCCGGTTGCCCCCTGCGTGAATGGCTGCGTGCTGCCCTTGTAGCCGGAAAACAGGTACTGGCCGTTGCCATCGGTAGTATTGGCCAACCCCATCAGCTGGTCATAATAGCCTTGGAGTTCCGTCGCCAGCGAAGCGCGATCCGAATTGCTCAACGCAGGATTACCTGCATTCACCGCTACCACACGGGCGTTCTGCAGCAGGTCGCCGACTTGCGACAGGGTGGACTCTTGCAGCGACAACGCGCCTTTTGCCTGATCGCCGTTAGTGCTGAATTGTTCGTTGGTGGATTGGGATTGCGATACCTCCAGCGCCCTGGCCGAGGCAATGGGGTCATCCGAGGGATTCAGGATGCGACGCCCGGTCGCCAGTTGCTGTTGAAGTTTCTGCAGGTCGCCGAACTGCTGCTGGACAGTACCGACGCCCAAGTCATACATCATGCTGGTGCTGATACGCATCATTACCTTCCGATCTGAAGCAGGGTGTCAAACATCGTGGTGGCGATCTGCATCATCTTGCCCGCAGCCTGGTAGGCTTGTTGGAAACGCAGCAAATTCGCGGCCTCTTCGTCCAAGTTGACGCCTGACAGCGACTGCTGCGAACTCTTGGCCTGCGTGAGCAGGTTCGCTTCCGCCTTTGCCGTAACCTGGACTTCGGCAGCCTTGTTGCCGACCTGGCTCACCAACTGGCTGTAGGCGCCCTGGTAGGAGGTTGTCCCGCCGGCCATGGTATTGGCCGTTTGCAGTTTGGCCAGCAGCAAGGCGTTGCGGTTATCGGCCACGCCGTTGGTGTTGGGCCCGATGACGAACTGGTCGCCATTGCCGGGAACCCCTGTCATGGTGACCTGGATGTTGCCACCGATAGTCATCGACGAACCAGGCACATAGGCCACTGTCGTAGGCCCGGCGCCATAAGAAAACTGGCTGGTCGCAGTGTTGTATGTCAGCGTAATCGGCAGCGTCGGCAAGGGCAGGGAGG
>DAIDAS010000233.1 GCA_027310505.1 bacterium | reverse complement strand
CATCTGCTATTTGTTCCGGAGCCATGGCCGCCGTCTGGATGATGACCGGCAGCAGTTTCAGACGGGGGTCCTGCTTTATCCGGCATAGCACTTCTATCCCATCCACCCCGGGCATCATGCGATCCAGCAGAACCGCGTCATACCTGTCGGGGTTGGCCTGCAGCTTACCCCACGCCTCCTCACCGCTTCCGGCAATATCCAGCTGATAGTCCAGATCACCCAGAAACTCAGCAATCACGACCTGATTCAGCGGCTCATCATCCACGACCAGCACGACCGGTTGATGGGTACTCATGCAATCTCCTTGTGTGCCTTGGGTTGTTCGACCGGTAGCGTAAAAATCAGGGACGCCCCGCCTTCGGGATTATTCTCGGCGTAGATGGTACCGCCGTGCAGTTCTATGATCTCGCGGCAGATGGAAAGCCCCAGGCCGGTACCACCGCTGCCGGAGCGCGTTTTGCTGCTCTGCACGAATTTGTCGAAAATATTTTCAAGATCATCTTCAGGGATACCGCAGCCTTCATCTTCCACTCGTAAAAGCACCGCCAGCAGGTTGTCGCCCTCTCCTCTCCCGGGAAGGTCTACAGGGCTTGCACTGATGCGGATGGTACCGGACGGCGAGGAGCTCTTAATGGCGTTGGAAAGCAGATTGTTGAGCACCTGGCCGATTCTGGCGCCATCACACGCCACAACCAGATTGGCGGGCACCGCCCCGGTGTCGAGAACAATCGCCTTGTTACTGGCAAGGATAGAGATTTCGCCGACCACCTGCTGTATCAGGGTACGCAGATCGTGCGGGCTTGTGTGCAACAACATCTTGCCGGCTTCAAGTTTGGACAGATCGAGCAGATCGTTAAGCAACGCCAGCAGACGATTGCCGCTTTGATGGATGTAATCGAAATACTCGCGCAACTTGGCGATCGGCGTAGCGCTCTCCTTCGTCTTCTCCAGCCCGAGTTCGGAAAAGGAGAGGATGGCGTGCATGGGCGTGCGCAATTCATGCGACATGTTTGCAAGAAACAGTGACTTGGCCTCGTTGGCACGTTCGGCCTCCTTCCTCGCATCCACCGCTTCGGAGGTTCGTTCCAACACTAATTCTTCCAGATGGGCACGATGCCTGAGCAGTTCCGTTTCAGCATGCTTTTTTTCCGTAATGTCATGGAAACGCCAGACCCGACCAAGGTAGACGCCATCATCGCCAACGACGGGCGCACTATATCGGTCGAACACCTTGCCGCTCTTAAGTTGAATCTCGTCCCGGCTTGTTTCGTCATGGTGCTCATAAAGATGGCGGACCTTGTTCTTGAACGCTTCGGCATCGACAACCTTGCTCACGCTGTCAGCCAGCACGTTGCCGTCGATGCCCGACCGCAGCAGTTCTGGCGGGGTCCCCCACAGGTCCAGGAACTTACGGTTGTACCAGAGGATCCTGCCACCGGCATCCACCGTCAAAATACCGTCCATTGCAGCCTCGCCCTGTGCATTCAACAGCATTTTCTGGAAGCTCAATTCCTCCCTGGCCCGGCCTAATTTCAAATAAGGCTCGCGTATGCTAACCACGAACACGGCGTGGTAAATACAGATGTAAGCGACTATTTTGTAAACATGGCCGAGCAGGTTAAACAGGTCGGTGGCATTCGCGTAGAGGGTAAAGCACAACTCGCTCAGGATGGTGATCACCGTAGCGGCAAACAGGTACGTAATGCCGGAATCCTGATGGGATCGCACCTTTTGGTAGAACAGTGCCGCTGTAAGCAGCAGAATGGCAGAGAGGACATATTCGACCCCGATCTTGAATGGCGTAAGGCCCTTGCCCTCTATGAAGGTACGTGGCCAGACATCCTGATGGAACAACCCCAGCCAGTAGATGACGACGGTCAGGGCCAGACTTCCCGACAGCAGCCAGTACCGGGTGTGCCGATGCGCAAACGGCTGCCATGAACGCAGGGCAACGGTCAGCATGGTGATCACACTGACGAACCGCGCCGCCAACCAAAAATTGATCCCCTTCTCCGTGCCTGATGAAGTGACAAAATCCGGCATATCCCGATAAGACAGTACATGGGCAAGATCGAGCAACCCGACTGCAAGCAGGCCAACCGCCACGATCAGGACATTGCCAGGCCGCTCGTCGCTATAGGCGTTCCAGGCGACGCCGAAAACCAGCATATCGACAATGATGGAAAATGTTTCGGCCGAAGTATGCAGCCATAGCGGCATCATCTTGCCATGCAGGAAAGGGATCGATGGCATCTGCCATATCAGTACGAACGGGACTGACAGGCCGACAAGTAGCCAGACCAGATGGCGAGGAATACGATCTTCTGGAGAAATATTCAAGTCAGGCCTTCAGCGAAAGGAGCCACCATAGTCGTTCTTCAACGGTAGGCAATTTACTGTCATCCCATATAATAAACCATAACTTTAATATGGCTATACATGGCTGTCGGATAGCCATATTTTCGTCTGGAAAGGCCTGCTGAATCCATCACCCCCGAAAAAACAAACGTCCCATGCCCGCCCTCAAGCCCAATGCGTTGCGTCAGACTTCGTATTTCAGCATGCTCAGGAAACGTTGCATGATGCGCACTAACTCATCTCCACGATCAGGGTGAGACCGGCAATCCAGCAATTGGGAGCGCCGAAGATACATGGCTTCAGCGGATTTTTGAATATACCCCATCGACCATTGCTGAAACATCCGCGAATCGATCGGGGCAATTCCAATCAAAGCAGCGTCGTGATGGCGGGGATCATCAATGATCTTGCTGTAAA
>DAIDAS010000218.1 GCA_027310505.1 bacterium | reverse complement strand
CCATAATGGTGCGCGGCCGGCACTGGCAGCGTCCATTCGTTCATTTCGCTATAAGAAGCTGTCGGCAGGTACACCACGCCCTTGGTTTTGGACTGCGCGTGGTAATCGCTGTAGCGCATGGGGTGAATGATGGAAGAATTCAGCACGCCCTCAATGAAATCCTTGAGCCAGCCCTTTTCATACACCCATTCATAGGTTTCCGGCCAGATGCCGAATTTTTCGATATCGTCGAAATAGACCGCAGCCGCCTGGCCGCTTTCATCTGCCAGGCTTTCCAGATACCCAACCACTTCATGCGCCGGCGAGAACGGCAGACGGTAACGCAACGGTTCGGAAATCGGGAACAGGTCAAGCTTGCGCCCATCCTCTTCGGTCGTATAAAAACCGTTCAGCTGGTGCGCCTGTTTTCCGGTGCACAGAAAATGGTAATCATCCACTGTCACGTACTGGATCTCAGCATCGCCCAATGCCGGCACCACCGTGGATTCCCAGACACGCTCGGTCAACCAGGCGCCTTGCGGCCGCTGGCCAAGCTTTTTGTGCAGATAATCGGAAAGTTTGGTGATCTGGCCGACACGATCCCCGGATGGAATAGACGCCAGCACCGGTTCGGTATAACCAGCGCCGAACAGTTCAGCCTGACCGCGTTTGACCATCTCCTTCAGCAACTGCATGTCCTGTGGGTAATGCTTGAGCATGTAATCCAGCAGCCAGCCGCTGATATGAATGGCAAAGCGGAAATCCGGGTAGCGGTACAGCACCTGCAGGAAAGGTCCGTAACAACGTAGATGGGCATCGTCCAGCACGTGGGTAAAGTTGCCAACCGGCTGATGGGCATGAACGCCGAGAAGGAGTGCAACGGATCTTGTCATGATGAATTCCCTTAATTCTTCTTAGATTTCCGCACCGCGCCGCATGGTGCCACCGCCTTCCGGCTCGCCGCCGCCCAGGCTGATGGCCTTATTCAGGATCTTTGGAACAGGCAATTTGAGTATCCGGTAGAGATTGGCCAGGTTGCGACGATAAAGGTGGTCGAAACTTTGCACGCTCATCGCAGAATTGTAGTCGCCAAACCACCAGAACCAGTCCGACCCTTCGCAATCGCCCAACTGACGCTCCGCCAAGGCTTTTTCTGCAGCGTTGAGGCGCTTGCCCGACATGCACAAGTCATAGTTCTTTTTGGCCTCGCATAGCAAATCCCAGCCGCGATTTTTGTCCTGAGAGCCGATCCAGGTGCTGAAAGTCCCGTAAACCCAACTGCCGGAGCAGATGGCGGGCAGGTTTTCCAATGCGATATTGGCGCCGTGAAAACTTTCCAGTTCCAACAGCTCCTCATCTCCGGAAACATTGGAACAATGTTGCACCACCTCGCTGAAAGTGCTCATCTCGATATGGTTGTGGCCAGCCAGGGATTGGTACAGGTCAGACAGAAAATGATAGGCATTGTATGGGTAGTATTCCCAGGCGTTTTCACCATCGAGGATAATACTGACCACCGGCGTCTCGTTGGGGTCGGTGATATGCCAGATATGCTCCAGCTCGCGCACAAAGTCATTGACCGCATCAGTGCCATGCCACTTGGAGTACTCAAAGCCAATCTTGTCGGACAGGCGGTCGTCGCGGAAGAAACCCACGATTTCATGGCGGCCATCGGTCACGCGATAGGGTTTATACAAATAGTGCTGGCGTGGCGGCAGACCGCCATCCCCATAGATATTGCGCAGGCTGTTGGCCAGAACGCCTTCGCCCGTGGCAGCCCATGTCATGCCCTGCTCGGCCAATAACATCAGAGCAGGGTGCGATACGCCCCCCTCTGCCGGCCACATACCCCGCGGCACTTCACCAAAGCGTCGGAAATGGCTATCGATCGCGGATTGTATGTGTGCCTTGGCGCGCTGAAGTCCACCGGGATAGCGCGGGCTTTCCGGCAGGACAACGTCTCGCATGCTGTCACGCGCGGCATTGAAATCAAGCAGCAACGGCAAAATGGGGTGGTAATGCGGGGTGCTGGAAAGTTCGATCCGTCCCGCTTCCTGCAGAGCCCTGTAACGCGGGATGATGCCCGAAATCAACCGGCCCATCAGGTCAAACAACTCCCGGCGATCGCTCGCATTGAACTGGCCGCCCTTGGCCATCAATCGCGCGATCAATTCTTCTTCACGACGCACGCTTTCACCGGTCCAGGCCAGGTGATACCACACCAGCAAATCCAGCATGTATTGGTCTGAAAGGTAATCCAGACTTTCCGCCCCGTACGCGTCGGACATCTTGAACAACTCATACAAATGCCGATAGCGTGGGAACGGTTCGATCATCTTGTTATGGTTGCTTTTGAAGCAGCTCTCGATGATCAGTTTTCTCTGCCCGGCCGTCAGGGCGTTTCCATCTCCCGTCAGAAACAATGCCAGCAGCGGGTCGCGCATCTGGTTGCTGGCAAACTGCTCGGCATAATCTTCCAGTTGATCCAGCAAAACCGGCACAAAATTGAATGTAGCCTTGGCTCGCGGATTTTGTTCCAGATGGTACGCCATGTCGGTGTAATCCTTGATGGCGTGCAAGTAGGTCCAAGGCAGCACGTATTCACCGGTCAGGTAATCCCGGTAGTCCGGCTGGTGCATGTGCCAGTACAAATTAACGAAAAGCTTGCGTGGGTGCGACATTGATTGGAGTTTCGATGAATTAATCTTGATCCAGGACGGCCGCCTGGAGCCGCCCTGTATAGCCTGGAAGTCGGATGACTATCGAGAATGATGCAAACTTTGCCCCAGCATATCAGGCGTCACCAGGGTAATTCCCTTTTCCGATACGTAGAAGCGTTTGCGATCCTCTTCCGGATTGACACCGATTTGCATGCCCTCCGGGATATGAGAACCTTTATCGATCACGACCCGTTTTAAAGTCACATGACGGCTGATGGTGACGTTGGGCAGGATGACCGAATCTTCGATACTGCTGTAGCTGTGCACACGCACATCCGAGAACAGCACCGATCGACGCACGTTGGAGCCGCTGATGATGCATCCACCGGAGATGAGGGAGTCCACTGCTTCGCCGCGCCGGCCGTCGGAATCAAACACGAACTTGGCAGGGGGCAACTGTGCCTGGTAAGTCCAGATCGGCCAAGTGGCATCGTACAGGTTGAGCTCCGGCGTCACCTTGGTCAGCTCCATATTGGCTTCCCAATAGGCATCCACAGTACCCACATCACGCCAGTAGTGCTTGCCGTCGGAACTATTGACGCAACTATCGGCGAAACGGTGCGCGAACACGCGATATTTGCTGATCAGGTGAGGAATGATGTTCTGGCCAAAATCATGCACGGAATCAGGATCATCCGCATCGCGGATCAACTGCTCATAAAGGAAAGCGGCATTGAACACGTAGATGCCCATGCTGGCGAGTGACTGGGTCGGGTCGCCGGGAATGGAATCGGGATTGGCCGGTTTTTCCTTGAACTGGATGACACGATCATGCTCGTCCACACCCATGACGCCAAATGCCTTGGCATCCTCAACCGGCACGTTGAGGCAGGCCACGGTCATATCAGCCTTGTTGCGCACGTGCGCCGCCAGCATCTGACCGTAATCCATATTGTAAATATGGTCGCCCGCCAGGATCAGGACATACTCCGGCCCCATGTTGCGCAGAATGTCCAGATTCTGGAACACCGCGTCAGCCGTGCCTTTGTACCACTCCTCCTCGATACGCTGCTGCGCCGGCAGCAGTTCCACGAATTCGTTGAATTCGCCACGGAGGAAACCCCAGCCGCGCTGGATGTGCTGAATCAGGCTATGGGCCTTATACTGCGTCACCACACCGATGCGGCGAATCCCGGAATTCATGCAATTGGAGAGAGGAAAATCAATAATGCGGAACTTGCCACCAAATGGCACAGCAGGCTTCGCTCGCCAGTTGGTAAGATCTTTAAGCCGGGAACCCCGACCACCAGAGAGAATGAGCGCCACAGTGTTCTTTGTGAGCGCGCTAACAAAACGGGAAGATGATAAATCCTGCTGCATTTTTGCCTCTCCTGATTTATAGTTTGGCCTATTCACACATCTCGAGGCGGGCGCTTCCAAGCCAAACCACTACCGCCC
>DAIDAS010000211.1 GCA_027310505.1 bacterium | reverse complement strand
GTGCAGCCTTTGTCTGCGATGCAGCTTTCGAGATTGACCTTCACGGGAAAGTCGATGGTGCGAGTTGTCATGAGGTGCCTTATGCGGGGATGGGTTCACGCTGGATGCGCAGGTGTTGGTATACGAACTTTTCTGAGGCTTCCGGCTCGACTAGATAGGGCTCCAGTGCGCGCTTGAACACTTGCATGTGGCCGTCCGGCCCTTTTTTGACCTGCACATGGAACAGCCACTCGGCATCGTTGCGTTCGGGGAAATCCTGCCGCTGGTGGTACAACCCCCACCGGCTTTCTGTCCGGAACAGCGAGGCGCGTGCGGCCATTTCGGCGCAGTCGAGAATGAACCTGACTTCCGCCGCGCGCATCAATTCGTGTGGGTTGGCAGCGACCATTTCATCCAGGTCGGCGCGGATTTCCTCGAAACGGTCGAGGCCGATTTCCATGCGCCGGGTTACCTTGGGAGGCTGCAGGTAATCGTTCACCAGGCGGCGCAGTTTGTACTCGACCTGCGCCGGGGCCAAGCCGTGTTCACGGGCAAGCGGCGCAAATATCCGCGCCCGTTCCGCTGCCACCTGAGTTGCATCGACATCAGCCAATTCGCTGGTGGCGCAGTATTCCGCCGCCGATTCGCCAGCCAGGCGGCCATAGACGAAGGCGCCCAGCATGTAGTTGTGCGGCACGCAGGCCAGATCGCCGGCGGCGTACAGGCCCGGCACCGTAGTCTCGGCGCGTTCGTTCACCCACACGCCGGAGGCGCTGTGGCCGCTGCACAGGCCGATTTCGGAGATGTGCATCTCTACCATGTCATGCCGGTAATCGGTGCCGCGTCCGGCATGAAAACGTCCGCGGCTGGGGCGTTCGTTGCTGTGCAGGATGGTCTCGATGTTGGCGATGGTTTCCTCGGCCAGGTGGTCGACCTTGAGGAATACCGGACCCTTGCCGCCGGCCAGTTCCTCGTAGAATTCCTGCATCATCTGGCCGCTCCAGTAGTCGGACTCGATGAAGCGTTCGCCCTTGGCGTTGGCCGTATAGCCGCCCATCGGGCCGGTGACGTAGGCGCACGCCGGGCCGTTGTAATCCTTGATCAGCGGATTGATCTGGAAGCATTCGATGCCTGAAAGCTCAGCACCGGCGTGGTAGGCCATGCTGTAGCCGTCGCCGGCATTGGTGGGGTTTTCGTAGGTGCCGAACAGGTAACCGGAGGCCGGCAGGCCTAGCCTGCCGGCAGCCCCGGTGCAGAGGATCACTGCCTTGGCGCGGATGGCGGTGTAGGTTCCGCTACGGCAGTCGAAGGCCAGCGCGCCTGCCACCCGGCCATCCTGCGCCGTAAGAATGCGGGTTGCCACCAGCCGGTTGGTAATGTTGACGCGGGTCTGCTTCAGCTTGCGGTACAGCACTTTCTTGATGTCGTGCCCCTCGGGCATGGGAAGCACGTAGGTGCCGACGTGGTGTACCTTCCTGACGGCATAATCGCCGTTTTCATCCTTCTCGAACTTGACGCCCCAACTGTCCAGTTCCTCGATCATGGCGTAGCTGTTTTCGGCATAGGCGAACAGGGTCTTCTGGTTGACGATGCCATCATTCGCTACCGTGATTTCGCGCACATATTGCTCGGGGGTGGCATAGCCCGGGATGACCGCATTGTTCAGGCCGTCCATACCCATGGAGATGGCGCCGCTGCGTTTGACGTTGGCTTTTTCCAGCAGCAGAACCCGCAACTCAGGATTTTTCTGCTTGGCCTTGATGGCGGCCATGGGGCCGGCGGTGCCGCCGCCGATCACCAGGATGTCGGTTTCCAGAATCTGGTCTGTCATCATTTTTCTCGTTGATTATTAAATTGTGGCCAGCGCGATTTCGTTGGATTTCACCAGCGCCAGCACTTCAGAGCCGACTTCAAAGCCGTATTCTTCGACGGACCTCGTCGAGACGGTGGCAGTGACGGTGCCATAGGCGGTTTCGACCTGGATCTCGGACAACACCGGGTCGCCGCTGATGATGGCGGTGATATGCCCCTTGATCTGGTTGCGGACGTTGACCTTGTCGATCCCCATGACGCGTGACAGCACCAGACCTTCCAGCTTTGCGAACTCCGGTGTCCCGCGTTCGCGGCGTCGCGGAAGATCGATGTCGAGGTCCAGCGTGATGGCACCATGCTCGATCAGTACGACACGATCGGCGAGGGCGATGGCTTCGGCGACATCATGCGTCACCAGCAGCGCGGTGAACCCCTTGTCCAGCCACAGTTGCTCGATCAGGCGCTGCATTTCGATGCGGGTGAGGGCATCCAGCGACCCCAGCGGCTCATCCAGCAACAGCAGGCGCGGTTCATGCACCAATGCCCGGGCGAGGGCGACGCGTTGGCGCTGACCGCCAGACAGCGATGCCGGCCAGTCATTGGCGCGGTCATCCAGCCCGACCTGCTGCAACGCATGCTGAGCAGCAGTGCGCCAGTTGCCTTCCAGCCCCAGGCCTACGTTCTCGATCACCGTGCGCCATGGCAGCAACCGTGAATCCTGGAACATGATGCGAACGTCGGGATTGATGCCGTCCAGCCGTTTGCCATCCAGCGAGAGGGAGCCGCTGCTGGATTGATCCAGCCCGGCCAGCAGCCGCAGGAGGGTGCTCTTGCCGCAACCGCTGTGGCCGACGATGGCGACAAATTCGCCCGGAGTGATCTCCAGGTCCACGCCGCGCAAGACATGGCGTTCGCCAAAGTTCCTGGTGATGCCCGTTGCCTGAACCGCTATGCCACGGCGGTCTGTGCTGGCTTCTTCCAGCCTGTTGATTTCAGCGATGCTGATGTCCATGTGAGTCTCCTCGTTATGCGGCGCGATAGCCCGCGTGCCATTTCAGCCAGCGATGTTCCAGGAAATTCGCGAGCAGGTCGGAGGCCTTGCCAAGCACCGCGTAGATCGCGATGCCCAGCACCACAATGTCGGTTTGCAGGAATTCGCGGGCGTTCATGGTCATGTAGCCGATGCCTTCGCTGGAGGCGATGGTTTCGGCCACCACCAGAAACAGCCACATGTAGCCTAGAGACAAACGCAGCCCGACCAGAATCGAGGGCAGGGCGCCTGGCAAAATCACTTGCTGGAACAATGCCCAGCGCGACAGGCCGTAGATCCGGCCCATCTCGATCAGTCCCTTGTCGACCGAGCGCAGGCCGTGATAGGTGTTGATGTACAGCGGGAAAAACACCGATAGCGAGACCAGGAATATCTTGCCGCCCTCATCGATGCCAAACCACAGGATCACCAGCGGGATCAGCGCCAGCAACGGGATGTTGCGCACCATCTGTATGGAGGAGTCCAATATGCTTTCTGCCACGCGCGACACTCCGGTAAGCAGGCCGAGCGCAAAGCCGATGCCGCCCCCTATGAGCAGCCCCGTCAGTGCGCGACGAGTGCTGATCAGCAAGTGCTGCAGCAACTCCCCTGACGATGACAGTACGACGCCTGCCTTGATGACGTCCCATGGCGCCGGCAGGGTGCGCGAGGAGAGCCACCCGGTTTGTGCCGCGGTCTGCCATATCACGATGATTGCAGTTGGCAGCAGCCATGGCAGGAGTTTCTGCCAACTGAAATTATGGATCTGAATCGCCATGGCCATTCCCTCAGCTCTGAGACGCTTTGGGAAGGTGCTCGTTGGCGATCAGCTCACCGAACGGGCTGACATGGGCGGCACCTACCGGCTGGTGCTGGGTGACCGGCAGCAGCGGGAACAGCAGTTCCGCCACTCGATATGCCTCTTCCAGATGCGGGTAACCGGATAGCACGAACGTCTCGATGCCGATGTCACGGTATTCCAGCAAGCGGTCTGCAACCTGCTGTGGGCTTCCTACCAGGGCCGTGCCAGCGCCGCCGCGCACCAGGCCGACGCCTGCCCAGAGATTGGGAGCAATTTCCAGGTTTTCGCGCTTGCCGTTATGTAGTCGGCTCATCCGTGCCTGCCCAACCGAGTCGAAGTGGCCGAAGGATTTGCTGGCAGAGGCGATGGTTTCGTCATCGACATAGCGAATCAGATCGTTCGCTGCCGACCAGGCCTCTTCGGCGGTTTCGCGGACGATGACATGAATGCGCAGGCCAAACTTTACCGTTCTCCCCAGAGCCTCGGCGCGCTGCCGCACATCGTCGATTTTCTGTTTTACGTCCGCCAATGGCTCTCCCCACGACAGGTAGTGGTCGATCTGTTTGGCCGCCAGTTCGTGTGCTGCCGGCGATGATCCGCCGAAATACAGCGGCGGGTGCGGTTGCTGAATCGATGGGAATATTTGCCTTGCGCCCTTGACCTTGATATGGCGCCCATCGAAATCCACCACCTTGCCTGCCAGCAGGTCGCGCCAGACCGTGAGGAATTCGTCAGCGGCTTCATAGCGCTCGTCGTGGTCCAGGAAAACGCCATCGGCCGCCAGTTCGCTCGGGTCTCCACCGGTGACCACGTTGATCAGCAGCCTGCCGTCGGACAACCGGTCGAGCGTTGCAGCCATGCGTGCGGCGGCGGTGGGCGAGATGATGCCGGGACGTGCCGCCACCAGGAATTTCAGTTTGCGGGTGAGCGGGGCCAGTGTCGAAGCCACAATCCATGCGTCCTCGCAGGAGCGTCCCGTCGGTACCAGCACACCACCATATCCCAACTCATCCACGGCCTGGGCGATCTGTTTAAGGTAAGCGTGGTTGACGGCGCGAGCGCTGTTCTGGGTTGCGAGATAGCGACCGTCGCCATGCGTGGGCAGAAACCAGAAAATGTTCATGGTGTGTTCTCCTAGAATTTATAGTTTTGGAAAATAGGGGCTGGCTCTGCCAGCCCCCGGTCCATTACTTTTGTGCTTGTGTGTTGGTGGTTTTAGGGGTCCACACGGCTTCCCGGACAGTGATCTTCTTCGGGATCAGTTTCAGGTCGCTAAAGGTGTCGGCGATGCGCTGCTGTTCTGCCACGACATCCTCATTCAGGTAGCTCACGCCGTAGCCGCCACGGGCAAGGGCTAGTTCGACGGTGGCAACGTCAAGTCCGACGACCGGTGAGAGTTTGGCGGCTGCCTCCTTGGGGGATTTCTGCACCCATGCATCGACCTTGGCGATTTCGTCGAAAGTTGCGGCAATCACATCGGGGCGACGGCTGCCGTAGGTCTTTTCGGCAAGATAGAACTGATGGTTGCTGACAGCCCCTTTGCCATCCACGAGGACGCGAGCGCCAGTCTGTTTCTCGGC
>DAIDAS010000192.1 GCA_027310505.1 bacterium | reverse complement strand
CTTCAGCAACGCCAGACCCAACTCCTGGTGGGTGATTTCACGACCACGGAAACGTAATGTCACCTTGGCCTTGTCCCCTTCTTCCAGGAAACGTATCAGGTTGCGTAACTTGACCTGATAGTCCCCTTCGTCCGTTCCCGGACGAAACTTCACTTCCTTGACCTGGACCTGCTTCTGTTTCAGGCGGGCTTCGTGCTGTTTCTTGCTCTCGTGATACTTGAACTTGCCGTAATCCATCAAACGGCAAACTGGAGGCACTGCCTGCGGCGCGATCTCGACCAAGTCGATTTCGGCTTCTTCCGCCATGGCCAATGCCTGCCGTAAATTCACGATGCCGAGCTGTTCGCCCTCCACCCCAATCAAACGAATCTCCGGTGCACGAATGTCGCCGTTGATGCGTGTTTCTTTATCCTGAGCTATCGCAGTCTCTCCAAGTCATCAAATAATCAGGCCGCGCCACCCTTGCTATCAACCTCGCCGCGCAGGCGTTCAATGAACGTCTGCAGCGGCATGGATCCTAGGTCTTCGCCTTTCCGGGTACGCACGGCCACTTGTCCGCTTTGCATTTCACGCTCACCTGCAACCAGCAGGTAAGGCATCTTCTGCAAGCTATGTTCGCGAATTTTATAGTTTATTTTCTCATTCCTCAAGTCCGATTGTGCCCGGAAGCCATTTTTCTTGAGTTCAGCCACGACATTTTCGACATATTCCGCCTGCGCGTCGGTGATATTCATCACCACGGCCTGCACCGGAGACAGCCACAGCGGCATGGCTCCCGCGTAGTTTTCGATCAGGATGCCGATGAAGCGCTCCATGGAGCCGACGATGGCGCGGTGTAGCATGACCGGCGGCTTGCGCGAATTGTCTTCGGCCACATATTCGGCGCTGAGGCGCTCGGGCAGGTTGAAGTCGAGCTGAATGGTCCCGCACTGCCACAGGCGTCCCAGGCTGTCCTTGAGGGTGAATTCGATCTTGGGACCATAGAAGGCACCTTCGCCCGGTTGCAGATCGTAAGCCAGATTGTTTTGTTGCAGCGCGGACGCCAGAGCGGCCTCAGCCTTGTCCCAGGTCTCATCGGAGCCGACACGTTTTTCCGGACGGGTGGAGAGCTTGACCAGCACGTCCTTGAATCCGAAATCGTTGTACACCGAGTACAGCATGACAATAAACGATGCCACTTCGGACTCGATCTGCTCTTCGGTACAGAAGATGTGAGCGTCATCCTGGGTGAAGCCGCGCACACGCATCAGGCCATGCAGCGCACCGGACGGCTCGTTGCGATGGCAGGAGCCAAATTCGGCAAGGCGCAACGGCAGCTCGCGGTAGCTGTGCAGGCCGCTGTTGAAAATCTGTACATGCCCCGGGCAGTTCATTGGCTTGACCGCGTAATCGCGGTTTTCCGAAGCCGTGGTGAACATGTTCTCGCGGTAGTTCTGCCAGTGGCCGGATTTTTCCCACAGCACACGGTCCATGACCATGGGGGTGCGAACCTCTTGATAGTCGTGCTCGCGGAACTTGGCGCGCATGTACTGCTCGATTTCCTGCCACAGCGTCCAGCCACGCGGGTGCCAGAACACCATGCCGGGCGCTTCGTCCTGCATGTGAAAGAAATCGAGCTGGCGGCCCAGCTTGCGGTGGTCACGCTTTTCCGCCTCCTCCAGCATGTGCAGGTAGGCGTCGAGATCTTCTTTTTTCGCCCAGGCCGTGCCGTAGATGCGCTGCAGCATTTCATTTTTTGAATCGCCGCGCCAGTAGGCGCCGGCCAGCTTCATCAACTTGAACACCTTGAGCTTGCCGGTCGAAGGCACATGCGGGCCACGGCACAGGTCGGTGAAGTCGCCCTCGGTGTATAGCGACACGTCCTCGCCCTGCGGGATGCTCTCGATGAGTTCGGCCTTGTATTTTTCTCCGATGGACTTGAAGTAGGCCACGGCCTCGTCACGCGGCAGCACCTTGCGGGTGACCGGGATATCGCGCTTGGCCAGTTCCGCCATGCGTTTCTCGATCGACTCCAGGTCTTCCGGCGTGAAAGGTCGCTTGTAGGAGAAATCGTAGTAGAAGCCGTTGTCGATCACCGGGCCGATGGTCACCTGCGCATCGGGAAACAGCTCCTTGACGGCATAGGCCAGCAGGTGCGCGGTGGAATGGCGGATGACTTCGAGGCCATCGGCATCGCGATCGGTAATGATGGCCAGATCGGCATCTTCGGTAATGAGATAGGAGGTGTCGACGGGCTTCCCATTCACTTTACCAGCCAGGGCGGCACGCGCCAGACCGGCGCCGATGTTCTGCGCGACATCAAAAACCGTGACCGGCGCATCGAATGTGCGCTCGGAGCCATCAGGCAAGCGGATAACTGGCATGGTGCTTCCCGTATTCTCGAACCGTAAAAATAACAAAAGCCGTCAGAAAACGGCTTTTGTTTTTGGTGTTGGTAGGCGCGATTGGACTCGAACCAACGACCCCCACCATGTCAAGGTTGGGTTTTAGCCATGAATTTCTTTTATTTTCAAAGCCTTACAAAATCACAAAAATTATTTGTGTGAATTTTGTGTGAATCCAGCCCGGACTGCTAATCTTTGGTAGGCGGTAGAGGACTCGAACCTCCGACCTTTGCCATGTCAAGGCAACGCTCTAACCAGCTGAGCTAACCGCCTACAGAGAGGGCGCATTATACATATGCACCCATCTTGCGACAAGATCTTCTTCCATTACCCAGACAGCCTACAAATTAGCTAGGAATTGACGTTCAAAGCCCAAGCATGCCATCTAAATATGTTACTGGGCGTGGTAATTTAGTAGAGTGGCGGATCTAGCACAAGATGATAGCCGACCTTTACACCAATCAGAGCACAGACATTTATATAGGTCTGGTGGGCATTTCTTTTTGCGACTTCCATATCGGAATCTGAGCCGTCAGCACGCCAGGAGAATATGACAATTTCGCTATCTATCGCCAGCTCGACGACATACTCAACAACAATTTCGCCATCCTCATCAGAATATTCCAGCACTGCAATCTGGCATGAATAACCCGTTCTTTCGTTGACAGCATCGTGTCGCCAATAAATCGAGACAAAATCCTCAAATTCGGCAATGCGACTGCCAGAGGAAGTCGTCCCCATCTGCTGACCAACCCCGCACGCACCCAAAATTTCCCTCGGTGTCAAATTGATCGCCAAAGGCTCATCAAAGGATGGCTGTATTTTCTCAGTTGTCATTATTGTTCCCGTTCAAATAATCACTGCTCGAGGTGAAGCTGTTTGAGCAACTTTCTGTTTCACAATTCGATCAAAATCAAGATTGTTTGGCAAGGCTCTATAAAGCTCATTTTCTTCTTCGGATGCAGAGGATTTAGGATGAGGCAACTGGATAAAGGAATCCAGGGCAGCCTCTTCAATCCTGCTCATTGCCGCCTTGATTGCCCCTGATTGCTGGCACCACCGGAATATGTAGTCGCTCCTGAAGTTATTTTTGTTGATGATCACGGCTCTGTTGAGTTTTCTATGTGCTGGCTTGCATTCAGGCTGGCGCAAAATGAAATCTGCCATTCTTTCGTTACAAGCGAACTTCAATACAGTTTTTCCGTCCGCGTTTTTAGCATTCAGGTCTGCCCCATGACTAACCAGCAATCTGATTGGCTCTTGGGCAGTGTCATGATAGAAGTAATGGTTGTCTACAAGAAGATGCAGTGCAGTATTGCCAGCATTGTTGGCAGCACGACAGTCAGCGCCATGGTCAATTAGCATTCCAATCAACTCATGAATGATGTTGTGATTCCAGTAATAATACCGATCCACAAGAAGATGCAATGCAGTATTACCAGCATTGTTCGCGATGCGGCAATCGGTCCCAAGCGCCAGCAATTTCGTGATCGCTTCCTTCAATGCTTTTTCGGCTTCGGACCAGTTTGTATGCTCGCGTCTTCCATTAATGATTTTGAGCATCAATACAGTTTCGCCACACCCATTGATGACATTAATGTCAACGAGATGAGTTACCAACCATTGTAGATTTTCAAGGCTGGATACTTCGACCATATCGTAAAGCAAGCCCCTGCTGGTTGTGGAATCCAGGACAATCCCGTACTTGGCCTGCACCTCATTGAGATCATTGATACACCCATGAACCATGACCTCTCTTAAAACTTCAAGGGCACACTCCTGGGCGATTCTTTCCCTGATTCGTGCGTCAATCAGTTCGACATAACTCTTGCCGTCATGCCCGACGGACATCGAAAGTGCCTCCATTACAGCCCCCCATTCAGTTCATCGCGAACCAGTTTATTCGACTTGGGCGTCGACCGATCAAGCTCTTTTGCAACCAGTTCCGCCAACATTTCAGGCAGTTTTTTAATAGCATGCACTCGACCAAATTTCTGAACAAGACCCATAAATTCGATGAGTTCACTACACGCCCCACCCGTATTGTCGGCACCTTCGAGAATTTCATCTGTTGAATACCAAAATAGCAAATCAAGTGCTTGCTTCCCTTGCCTCTCAATCACCAGATCGTTTGCGGCGTGCAAGTTATTATTCAGTTCTGCGAGTTCCTGCTCTTTTATATATTTGTAATCCAAACTACCCATGTTTTCGTTCCCCTTTCGTTAAATAAACATGATTTCCCTGCAAGGAGTGCCTGACGGCACCCCGTCCCCTATCTATCTAGCCTGATAATGCTGTTCAGATATTTACTGCCGAATTTCTAATGGCTGGATACTGATTGATGAATTTATTCAGCCCATTTCCAGCATGGGCCAGCCTCTTCATCTTATCTATGGTGTATTGACCGATTTTGTCGGCATGGTATTCATAGGTTCTGGCACCATTGAATTCGAGCCGAATCCATTTCGCGCCTTCGTAAAATTTAGTAATGCCTGAAGCTTTGCTTGTGTTTTGGTATTTCATGTCATATCCCCTTTTTAAAATTGGTATTGCTTAGTTCCGCAGAGGGGGCATTGCCCATCAACACCCCCTCGCCATCATTTCCTTGCCGTTAGTCAGCCACCTTCTCGGCAGAAAACGGGTTGCTCGCCCCATCCACTTCCGCGAACTTGCATTTCTGCATGAGCTCATCGTAGGTAAGGCTGACTTGGCCATCATCTTCCACGACAGGGGCGGGCATAATGGCAATGTCCACACAATAGGTCTGCTTGCCGTTCATTCGCACCTGCTTGTCGATGACCTCAATGCCCAGCCGTTTGCACTCGTGCTTGACCTGCTTCCAGAAGCCATCCGATGCCTCGGGGTTCTTTCCGTTAGCCCAGCACCAATTCCTGTAAGCACTGTAGATTTGGCTCTTTGGGGTAAATTGACCAGGGGTATGCACCAATGCCCCCTCATCCTCGATGTGCTGAAGCACCGAACTGGACTGCACCCTTGCCTGACGAATGTTGTCCCGAATCGCCTTCGGATCGACAAAGTGGCCCCGATTCAGCAGGCGGATAAGACCCTCGAGAGCCCACTTCAGGACGAGCCCCAATTCGTTTTTGATGATTTTTTCGTGAAGCTGGCCATCCCGTTGATCTTCGGGGATGGTTGTGTCGAAGTGAACAATTTTGAGCCGCCTCCACAGGCCATCTGACTTGTCCAATTTACGAGGAATGTGATTGCCCGACAGGATGAACTTGGCCGTATTGTTGAACAGAATTGGCGAGCGATACTTACGATCGCACAAGACGGGGTCGCCACTTACCAGAGATTTGAATGTCTGGTCATTAAAACCGCCTTCCGGCAATTCATCAACCACGACCAGGCTGGCCCCGAATAGCTGTTCCAGACCGAAGCCTTTCAGATTTTGCAGATCGACCGAAGCCACATTCTGATGCAGTTTGCTGATGGTTTTGACCAGTGTGCCCTTCCCGTTAGAACCGTTCCCCTTAAACAGTATTGCTGTCTGAAAGCGGGTGTCGCCCAGCAGGGTGGAGCCAACGTATTCCTGAACAAATTCGCAAACCTCGGAATCAGGCAGAATGGAATTGATGAACCTGAAGAAAAAGCTGTCGCCAGCCTTTGCTTTTAACCAAGCAGCATCGGTCGGAAGGGTTGCATTGATGCAGTAGCGGAAATTGCAACTCTCATCGTGCGGCTTGACCTGATAGGAATATTTGCCGTCGGAGTCCTGTTCCAGCCAGACATACCCGCCCAAAGTCGGGATGACATCATTGGCTTGCGGTCCGAGCCTCGTCAATCTGGCCAAACCGGAATTGACCAGGTCGGCAAACTTAAAAGAACTGAATTCGCCTGAATGGGTTTGTTCAAGCCAATCGCTGGCCTGACTTTCACTTTCCTGGCGGGATTCAATCTGGAAATGGGTTCCCGTCCACTTGAAGAGGGAACCATCTGCGACACGAACATCTTCACTTCGAAGATATCGCACATACTGAAGGGGAATGCTTGCGTTATTCGCTTTTGCGCCAACTAAATTTCCGTTGGCGTTTTGAATCTTTTTACTGCTGGTTGCCTTAACGGCAACGGTATTGCTTTTATTCATTTTCGGTCTCCAAAAAGTTGGAGAACCGTCAAGCTGTACTACCTATCTAAAAATTTAACTGTGATGTAATCAATAACTGTTCAAGGAGTTTTCTGCAAAACGTTTCTCTTGATACAGACCTTATCCTCACACCATGTGAGGCATCGGCTCAAACACGAATTCCGCGTTTGATTTCGCGCCTAAGCTAACGAAACAGAAACATCATACCAAAAAACGAATAACTTGTCAAGCACTATTTAATAAATATGTCAAGCGATTCCAAAAACTTTTTTCAGGCATTGGAAAATTTTTTCTATCCCCAACTCTGTCATTCCCTGTCATGGGGTAGGTTTTGGTAGGGTATGACGCTGGAAATGGCTATTTTTCTGAGCTGTCATACCTGTCATGTCTGTCATACCCTAAAAACAAAATCATCCAGAAAAGGAATACTGAATCCATCTCTGATTCGTCTTTGAATATATGCAGGCAATCCTGCGCTCAGGGCATGACAGGTATGACACTTTCTGCCAACCGCATCGGGACAGGTTTTGCAGGCGTCATACCCGCTGTCATACCTCAATAAACGGGAAACAGCAGACGCTCAAGGGCATGACACCTTGCTGCTTCACCGCGCCAGCACAAGGCTGTCACTTGTTCTGCTCAACCCCACGCTTCAAACCCTAAATAAACCACAGCATCAACACGCCAGCGCGAGGCTGTCATTTTTGATGCAATCCATACCCCATTAACACCCCAGCAAGCACCCCAGAATCGTTGCATGGCAAGCCCATCGTTATTCGCCCCTCAACTTGGTGTGAAGGGGACGAAAACGTGGGCAGAACGCCAAGCCACTCAATCCAGGGTGGCTAATTTGCTGTAAACCTGAATACCTTTCCCCCTCCCGTCCCCCAAGGGAAGCGAAGAGAAACTCTACATGGGCAGATTTTTCAACAGCCCATAAAGGATCGAATCATGAGCACGCTCTACGCACAACCTTACAACCTGGATGCAGTTGGCTTCTACTTTGACAGCCTGGAATCCTTCAATAGCCAATCCGAAAATCTGACCGACCGATATGGCCAGCCCGTGGAAGAGTTTGAAATCCAGTTCATCGACGGCGACGACGCAGAGCTGTTCGAGGCTTGCGGTATCAATCAGGGAAATCTGGATGTGTGGTTTGACGAGGTGCAAGACCTGGACGAACACGAAAAGGCTGCGCTCTATTGCCTATGCGGGGAAATCCATTACCGCCTGGACGTTGCC
>DAIDAS010000179.1 GCA_027310505.1 bacterium | reverse complement strand
GTGCAGGCCGATGTGCTCAATGTCATCCCGCCGCAACGCGCCGGCAAGCCAGCGCAGTTGGCGGGAGCGGCCAACGTCGACAAGCGCTGGTGCGAAGTGGATTTCCTGACTTATGAATCCCGGGTCGTGCCTGGCGTCCATATCATCGGCGACGCGGTTTCTGCCGCTTTGCCGAAATCGGCGCACATGGCCACGTCGCAAGCCAAGGTGTGCGCCTCGGCTATCGTTTCCCTGCTGTCCGGTGAAGCGCCCGATCCGCAGCCGGTATTTGCCAACACCTGCTACAGCTTCGTTTCCGACAAGCTGGCGATGCATGTTGCCAACGTCTATCGCTATGATCCGGCGAAGAAAGTCATGCTTCCGGCCGAAGGCGGCGGCGTTTCCGACAAGCCAAGCGAGCAGGAAGGCAATTACGCCCAGTGGTGGGCGAAGAACATCTGGTCAGACGTTCTGGGCTGACATGAACCGCCTGCTCGCATTCTGCTTGCCATTGCTGCCTGCCGTGACGGCGAGTGCGGACATGGCGCCAGTGCTGCCGATGCCGGATGACCCGGCTTCTTCCCTGACAGTACCTGCTGGCTTCCATATCAATGTATATGCCCGGCTGACGCCTGCGGGCAGCGACTATTTCCGCGGCCCGCGTTTCATGGCTTTCGGGCCGGACGGCAATCTCTATGTTTCATTGGGCTTCGGCAACAAGGTCGTGATGCTGACCGATCGTAACCATGACGGGCGTGCCGACGAAATCGTCACTGTGGCCGACCGGCTCAATGCCCCGCAGGGACTGGCCTTCGTCGACGGCAGATTGTATGTGGCGAATCAGGATGGGGTGGTACGGCTGGAGCAGGTTGACCACCACTGGCCTGCCACTGCCGTGACTCCGGTGGTTTCAGGCTTGCCGTCTGGTGGTCACACGCTGAAATCACTCAAGCTGGGGCCGGATGGGTTCCTTTATCTCAATGTGGGCTCCAGCTGCAATGTGTGCGTTGAATCCGATCCCCTGCGGGCTACGGTTCTGCGCTACACCGTTGATGGCAAGCCTGCAGGGGCATTACCCAGCCTTGGCCGGCATCCGACTTCACCTATCTGGGCTTCCGGTCTGCGCAATAGCCAGGGTTTTGCCTGGCATCCGCAGACCGGCGACATGTACGCCACCAACGATGGCGCCGACATGCGCTCGGACCGGAAAGGCGGGGAGGCGGTGGATGACCTTCCGCCGGAGCATCTCAACCGTATCGAGCCGGGCAATAACTACGGTTGGCCTTATTGCTGGGGCGAGCATGTTACTGACCCCAATGCGCCCGGCAACCCCTCCGGTCTCGACGCTGTGTGCAGGAATGCGCAGCCGCCTGCCTTGACCTTGCCCGCCCACAATACTCCGATAGGTATTACTTTTCTTGCCAATACCAATTTCCCGGACGAATACCGCAACGATGCGCTGGTGGCTTTGCATGGCTCATGGAATCGTGAGCAGCCGGCTGGGTACAAGCTGGTCAGGGTGCATTTCGTGCACGGCAAGCCCGTGAGTGTGAGCAACTTCGTTACCGGATGGCTGTCAGATAAAGGCGCGTGGGGACGGCCGGTGGATGTGCTTGCCGGGCCGGACGGCGCAGTGTATGTTTCAGATGACCGGTCAGGCATGATTTACCGGATCAGCCACGAAAAGAAAAACCGGGAATGAAAGGAGTTTTACCATGGGACCGTTGAAATATTTGGCGGCAGTTTTGCTGATGTTGGTGAGTATCCCTGCGGCGCTGGCCGATGAGACGTCCGGCAATAGCCACAATGCGACATTGGCGATTTACCTGGCCCCGCATGAATATAATCAGCCCGTCGTGCTGCGGCATGCCTATTACACATACTGGGTAAATCGCGGCGAAATCGTGGCAGCGGTAGCGCAGAATACGTTCCGGCCGATGTTTCGCGAGGTATCAACCTGCGAAGGCGGCAACACTGCGGATGTGATCGCCTGGGTCAGGCCACAGCTTTTTTATAATCCGTTGATGGAGATCTATTACGCTGATCTCAAGGTCAATTTCTATCGGGCCGACGGCAAACCGATTGGAACCTTGAAGTCCAAGGCGCAACGCAACGGGTTCCTTGATAGTTTCTATTATCAGCGCTCTTACGATGTTTTTGCTGATGCGTTCAGCAAAATCACCGATCAGCTCAGCCAGAACACTGCCTTGCAGGATGCGATCAGGCTGTCGATGGCGGAAAAAGTGGCGCATGCCCCTTGTGCGATCGTTGGCCTGGTACCGAATCCCTGATGTCATTGAATTAACTACACAAAAGGAATAAGAGCAATGAAGCAGACAATGAAGATCGCCGCCCTGCTTATGGCAATACTGTGGGGCAATGCAACGCTTGCGGCAGAGCAGGTCGTCACAGGCCTCAAGACCCCGGAATCCGCTCTGGTCGGCCCGGATGGACGCATCTATGTTTCCGAGATCGGCGAGTTCGGCAAGGATGGCGACGGCCAGATCAGTGTCATCGACAAGGACGGCAAGGCGCATGTGTTCGCCAGCGGCATGAATGACCCGAAGGGGTTGGCCGTGTTTGGCAACAGCCTGTTCGTGGCCGACAAGACACGCGTGCTCAAGGTGGGCATGGACGGCAAGTGGACGGTATTTGCCGACGCCGATGCCTTTCCCGTGACCCCGCAATTCCTGAACGACCTGGAATCCGACGCGCAGGGCAATATTTACGTTTCTGATACCGGTGACCTCAAGGGCAAGGGTGGGGCGATTTACCGGATCGGCAAGAACGGCAAGGTCGCGCTGATCAACAACGGTGAAAAGGATGCGCGCGTGCTGGGTCCCAACGGCCTGCTGATGGATGGCCAGGGGCGACTGCTGGAAGTGGATTTCGTTTCCGGCATTCTTTATCGCATCAAGATCAGGACGGGTGAGATGGAGAAGGTCGCCGAGGGATTCGGCGGCGGCGATGGCATCGTGCGCGGCTCCAAGGGTGTGATCTACGTCAGCGACTGGCAGAATGGCCGGGTGTTTTCCGTCAGCAAGCAGGGCGAGGTCAAGCTGCTCAAGGACGGATTCAAGGCGGCAGCCGACATCGGCCTGACCCGTGACGGCAAGTTCATACTAGTGCCGGATATGAAAGCCGGCGAGCTGGTCTGGCTGCCGGCCAACTAAATCTGTCTGGCCGCTAAGCCAGCAATCCGGGAATGCGCTCGAAGCGGCGGCCGAGCGCATTCGCTGCATCCAGCCCCCACCAATCCTGCAATACCGTGGCGTAAAGGCTGCGGAAATCCACCCCGTACACCAGATTGCCGTTTTCCAGGCGGTCGAGTTGCGGCGGCTTGCCGAACAACCCGCCCTTGACCCGGCCACCCAGCACGAAGTGCGTATTGGCCGTGCCGTGATCCGTTCCCTGGCTGGCGTTTTCCTGCGCGCGGCGGCCAAACTCGGCATACGTCATCACCAGCGTATCGCGCCAGCGGCCAGTGTCGTTCAACGTGGCGCGCAGGGCAGCCAGCCCTTGCGCCAGCTCTCCCAGCAGCCGGGCGTGAGTGCCAGGCTGGTTGCTGTGCGTGTCGAAGCCGCTGAGCGAGACCTTGAAGGCGGCCGCGCCGGAACCGCCGCCGATGATGCGCGCTACCGTCTTCAGGCCGTCGCCAAATTGCCCGCGGGGGAAGTCAGCCGCGGGCATATCCCCCAAGGCCAGGTGGCTGGCTGCCTGTGCAATGTCGTTTTCCACCTTGAGGATATGCTGCAGCGCCGGGTTGTCGGTGCGGATTTCGGGCGGCGTGATGCTGCCGGCCTGCCGCAGAAAGCGCTCGCTGTCGGTGAGTGCGATGGCGCGCACGCCGCTGCCTGAAAACGGGCCGAGGCCGGGGTCGCCCACCACCACGGCATCGGCGGCGAAACTGGCGGGCGGCGGCGCATTGTGGAAGGCGCGCGCCAACCAGCCTGCTTCAAGATATTCCTGGCTGTCGGACGCGGTATCCCAGATTTCGATGGAGCGAAAATGCGACAGGTTGGGTTCCGGGTATCCCAGCCCCTGTAGCAGCGCCAGCTCGCCGTTGCGCCATAGTGGCAGGAGCGGCGTCAGCGCGGGGTGCAGGCCGGTATTTTCAGTCAAGGCGAGCACCTGGTCGCGCGGGATGACCAACCGGGGACGCAATCTGGCATAGGCCGGGTCGGAATAGGGGATGACGGTGTTGAGGCCGTCGTTGCCGCCCTTGAGTTCGATCAGAATCAGCAGCCGTTGCCAGTCCGTGGCGGGCAAGGCTGCCCATGAAACTCCCGGCACCAGCGGCAGAAATGCGGTTCCGCCCAGCAGTTTGAGAAATTCTCGACGTTGCATCATGGGCTCCTATTTCAGCTGATAAACCGGATCCAGCAGCAGGCTGCGTAGCAGTGCGGCTGGTGGGGCATCGGCGGGGATTTGCGTGATGGGCGTTGCAGCCAGCAGCAAATGCGCGGCCTGCAGATTGCGCTGGCTGACATCCCTGCTGAACTGTTCCATCCAGCGTTGCGGATCCAGACGATTCTCGCTCATGCCTTGCACACTGGCCTGCTGCATGCGCATGCCGGGGTCGCTCATGCGATCATCGCTGTGGATGCTGCGCAGCAACCGTTCCAGCGCCTGTTTGCGCAACAGCAGGGTGGCGCTGTTGATCCACACCTCGCCGCCGGGCCAGCCCTTGACGTTGGGCGGATTGAAAACATCTTGCCCCATTTGCTGGGAGGCGAAGGCCAGCGTACGGTTTTCTGCCGGCGCGAGATTGAACTGGCGCAGGGTGCCGACGATCAGGTCGACCGGCGATTTGGTCAGCGTGGCGCGGTTCTGCGGAGCATAGAAAGCGTCCGAAGTCAGCAGGGCGCGCATCAGCGGCCTGAGTTCGTAATGCTCGCTGCGGAACACCTGCGCCAGACGGTGAACCTCTCTTTCGTCAGGTTCTGGCGAGACAAACTCCCGCCACAGTTTTTGTACGATGAATTCAGCCGTTTCAGGCCGGGACAGCAGGATATCCAGCACATCGTCGCCATCCAGGTTGCCGCTTTTGCCCAGCACGGTTTTGAGGCCATCGTCATGCACCACGCGGTAAAGCCGGAAGCCGCCGTTCTCGCGGTCGATGCCCCAGCCGGTAAAGGCGCGTGCGGCATCGCGGATATCCTGTTCGCCGTAATGGCCTTCGCCGAGCGTGAACAGTTCCATCACTTCGCGGGCAAAATTCTCGTTGGGCTTGCCCTTGCGGTTGGAAACGTTGTCGAGATAGAGAATCATCGCCGGGTCATGGGCGACCGCGTGCAGCATCTCGCCGAAATTGCCCAGTGCATAACGGCGCAGCAGTACGTTCTGGCGGTACATCAGCTGGGGCGATTTGACTTTTTGGATGCCGGAAGTGAAGTGGTTGTGCCAGAACAGCGTCATTTTATCGGTGAACGGCGATGGCGTCGTCAGCATTTCGCCGATCCACCAGGCACGCAGGGCGATGCCCTGTTCTCGGCTTTGCTGCAGAAGGGCTTTCTTTTCGTCTTCGGAGAGTTGCCGCATGCCGCCGGGAATGAGTCTGCGATCGACCCCGCTTAATTCGGGCGGACTGCTTGCCGCTGCCTGCTGCGAGCCGGCAAGCAGGCGATCGACGGCATGTTGGCGATCAAGCCGTGCGTATTCCTGTACTTGAGTCTCGTTGGCCGCGAAACTGGTGCGGAACAGCAGCGTGCGGGCCTCGTCTTCGCCCATCGGCGCAGCAAGCGCCGTGACGGGGGCCAGGCCAAGCAATGAAAGCAGCAGAACTCCTGGCAACAGGACACCCTGCCACAGGGGCGGCATGTCGAATGGCGGGAGCATGGTTAATTTCCGCCGCGGTTACGTGGACGACCGTCGCCTGCCGGTGGGCGGGGGTTGCCGTTCTGGCGTTCAGCCTGCCGTTGCTGCCGAATTTCACGCAGCTTTTCGCGGGCCGTTTTCATCTCTTCGCGTGTGATAGTGCCGTCACCATTGCTGTCGATACGGTCGAAGTTGCGTGCGATACCCGGCATGCTGCGATCAGCTTCGGCGCGAGAGATGGTGCCGTCACCGTTTTCGTCTGCCTGCCTCAGGCGCTCCCGCATGCGTTCGTGCATCATCTGGCGGCGCGATTCAACCTGGTCGCGGTCGGGATAGGATTTTCCCAGATCATCATTCAGCTCGCGGTGCATCCGGGCGCGCTCGTCCGGCCCCATGCGCTGTTCCAGCCTGGATTCCGGAGGCGTGTTGCCCAGACTTGGGCCAGGGGAGGCGTCCTGTCCCGCTGCGTGTGCCAAGGTCGATAACGCCAGCAGTCCAGCGGTTCCGGTCATGAGAATCGTTTGGTTCATGGATGGCCTCGTCAATGATGTTGCTGATGGGAAATAGGCGCGCCGGCATTGGGCCGGCACGCCTGGTTCGACGTGTTAACGCTTTTCGGCGTCGTGTTTCTCGTCGTGGATATCTCTGGAAACCTTGTTCAGGTCTTCATGCAGATCCTTGCGCTCGTCCTTGGTCAGTTTCCCGTCGGCTTTGTATTCGCGCTCTTCCTTGCGGATGCCGCGCTCTTCGCGTTCCAGTTTGCGGGTTTCGCCGCGCGTCAGTTCGCCCGAGCGAGCACCCTGCTCGATGCGTTCCTGTTGATGGTGCTGGCGTGCATTGATGCCCGGGTCGTGCGGACGGTGGGCACCGTCTCCCTGTTCGGCAAAAGCCGGAGCGGTGGCGATCATCAGTGCGGCAATGGCGGAAATGCGGATCAGCTTGTTCATTGTTGTACCCCTTCTTTCAAGATTTGCAATGGTCATCACTATGGAGCCCCTTTCGGGGGTGCCTTGTGGAGTCAAGGTGTGTGCAGATTAATGGCCAGATGTAAACAAGCTATTTCCACTGCGCGGAAAATTGTAAAAATTTGTAACGGGTTGAAAGTGCGTAATGCCGGCCTGAGCGGGAGGTCAGAAGTAAACTTCCACGATGCCCTCGCTTTTGGCGATGCCTTTGATGATCTGCCCTGAACGGGTCTTGACGGCAACTACCTGTCCGGCTTTTGCGTTTCCCATGGCCTGGCCTTCCGACGTAACCCGGAATCCGGCGCCCTGCGCCACTAGCTTGACCACCTGGCCTTGCTGGATGACATTGGCGGCTCGCAGCATTTCCAGGCGCAGGATGGTGCCGCTGGCCACCGGCGCTGCAACGTATTTGTCCACGGCTTGGTCCAGTGAAGTCAGCGCGCTGCCGGCGAAAGCGGTGATATCGCGTTGTTGCAGTTGCACGTCTTCTGCCTGAATCGGCTGGCCGCCGGCAATCGGACGAACCGTCACCAGGACATGGTTGGATACCTTGATGCTGACTGGCACGTAGAGTGACCAGGTGCCTGGTGACAGGCAACGTACGCCGATGCTGCTGTTGCCCCACAGGCGGTTGCCGGCCGGCAGGAACGGCTCGAGCTGATCGCATTTTGCCAGTTTCAGTCTCGCGTCGATGCGGCTGACCGTGACGCTGCGCTCACCGGGTTGCGTGGCGATTTTTTCTTGCACGAAGGTTTCCACCGCGGCCTGGATGGCGGGTAGCGATTGCCATTCGGCAGCAGCGCACGTGGCCGAGCAGAACAGCAGTGAGAGAAACCAGAAGTACTTCATCAGAGGATTGGCCGTTTCACCGTAATGTGGATAGAATCGGGACGACGCGACGATTCTAATTGAATTCACAGGCCATGAATACGGAACAGCCCAGCACTCCCATCGACATTGCCAGGCAGGCACTCAAGCAGCTTGCCTTGCGAAAAATCCCCCCTACGCCGGACAATTTTCGCAGCGTATACGATGAGATTGCCGGTACCAAGTCCGTGGATGAATCCGCAGGCATGGCCAATGCGCTGGGTAAAGTGCTGCGCGATGCAGGCAAGGGGCGCCCTAAATACCTGGCGGCGGCCAAGACGATTTCCGGGTTGGCCGAGAAACATGACTGGGCCGGGGTGGAGGCGCAGTTGCGGGATCTTTTTCCCGTGGCAGGTGGCGTAGCCAGCTGGTCTGCAGCGGTGCGCAATCTGGTGCGCCAGCTCGAAGTCAGTCACAAGGGGCTGACCCCCAGTAAGAAAAAAGAAGGCCTGGAACGGGTGCTCACCAACTTCGAGAGCGACCCTGATCAACTGATGCTGAAAATTCAGGCCTTGGTGGCATCATGGAGCAGCGGAACGCAGGCCGACTCGGCTGTGGAGATGCCCCAGCCTGAACCGGAGACCCCGGTATCTCCTTCGGCAACGTCTTCAGCCGAGGCGGGTCCGCTGGCAATGCTGTGGCGCGATATTTTGATCAAGACGCTCGACCTGGGGCTGATGTCACAGCTCAAGTATCTGCCAGAGATCGCCAAACAGGCGCAGGCGCTGGTCGAGCAAGCGCGTGCCGCCCGCCTGGAACAGGACGTCGTCAAGCTGTCCGAGGCGCTGAAATCCTTCTGGTTCACGCTGGAGATGAGCAGCGACGCGCAATATCGCCTGCATGAATCCCTGCTGCATTTGCTGCGCCTGCTGGTGGACAACATGGGCGAGCTCGTGGTGGACGATAAATGGCTGTACGGCCAGACCGCCATCATCCGCGACATCATCTCCAAGCCCATGGATATCAATGTGCTGTACGACGCAGAAAGCAGCCTCAAGGAGCTCGTCTTCAAGCAGGGCAAGCTCAAGCACGGTCTGGTCGAGGCCAAGGATACCCTCAAGCAGATGGCTTCCACGTTCATCAGCCGTTTGGCCGAAATGACCGAAAGCACTGGCGAATATCACCACAAGATCGAAAAATACCAGGAACAGATCAGCTCCACCGAAGATATCACCGAGCTCAACGTGATTCTGGATAACCTCATGGGAGACACGCGCGCCATGCAACTGGACGCCCTGCGTTCGCATGAGAGCCTGAAGGAAACCCAGGTCAAGGCCGCCGAGGCCGAAGCGCGTATCCAGCAGTTGACGGCGGAGCTCGATCACATCAGCGAAATCGCGCATGAGGATTACCTGACCGGCGCACTCAACCGACGCGGCATGGACGAAGCGCTGGAGCGCGAGTTCAGCCGTTCCGACCGGCTCGGTACCAAGGTATGCATTGCCATGATGGATATCGACCACTTCAAGAAACTGAACGACACCCTGGGGCATGATACTGGCGACGAGGCGCTGACACATCTTGCCGGCGTCACCAAGTCCACGTTGCGTCCTACCGACGTGCTGGCCCGCTTTGGCGGGGAGGAGTTCGTCATCATCCTGCCGGAAACCGAACGCGACGAAGCCATCCAGGTCATGACCCGCGTGCAGCGCGAACTGACTCGGCAGTTTTTCCTGCACGACAACGAGCGCGTGCTGATCACCTTCAGTGCCGGTGTCGCACAGCGCGAGCCAGGAGAAAATGCCGACGTCGTGATGAAGCGTGCCGACGTGGCGCTATACCAAGCCAAGCAGACCGGTCGCAACCGCGTGATCGGCGGTTAGTGCCTTAATGCCCCGATTGTTGCCGCGTCAGCGGCAAACTCTTGCCGGGAAACGCTTGCCGGCAGTCGACTACCCCTTTCAAACCCTTTCCTGACGCCATTTGTGGCTGGTGGCATGCTTTCTGCTTGAAATGCGATGACATTGACATTTGGGGCTTTGGGGCATGATCAACAGTATCGACAGGGCATTTGCATTCCAGGAGAAGGTTCTGGCGCTGCGCGGCTATCGCCAGCAGGTGCTGGCATCCAATATCGCCAATGCCGATACGCCGAATTACAAGGCGATGGATATCGACTTCGCCTCGGCGCTGCGTCAGGCGCAAGGGGCTGCCGGTGGCGTGGGTCTGGCCAAGACCGCGGCGGGCCATATGGATGGCAAGGGCGGCGGTTCGCTGGCTGGCATCAAGCCCATGTATCGCGCTTCTGTTCAGCCAAGCATCGATGGCAATACGGTCGATACCAATATCGAGCAGGCGCAGTTCTCAGAGAATGCGCTGCAATACATGTCCACGCTGCAGTTCATCAACGGCGACATTCGCGACACCATGCTGGCTCTGAAGGGTAATTGATCATGGCGCTATTTAACGTCTTCGATATCGCAGGTTCTGCCATGACGGCGCAGTCCATGCGGCTCAATGTGGTGGCGAGCAACATGGCGAATGCCGACAGCGTCACCAGTTCCGATGGCCAGCCCTATCGCGCCAAACAGGTGGTATTCCAGGCCAAGCCGCTGAATCCGGCCATGCCCAAAGGGGCTAATGGCGTGGTAGTGGCCAAGGTGGTGGATGATGCTTCGCCCATGAAGATCGTCTACGACCCCAAGAGTCCGTATGCCAATGCCCAAGGCTACGTGACCATGCCCAATGTGAATGTGGTCGAGGAGATGACCAACATGATTTCGGCCTCCCGTTCGTATCAGGCGAACGTGGAGATGATGAATACGGCCAAGACCATGATCCAGCGCACGCTGGCGCTTGGTCAGTAATCGAGGAGACGGAAAATGGTAGCAGCAGTAGCAGGTGTAACCGATACCGCAAACAGCACAACCAGCGCGGTCAAGAAGAGCGCGGCGGACGAGACGCAGGATCGCTTCCTCAAGCTTCTGGTGACACAGATGAAGAATCAGGATCCGCTGAATCCGCTGGATAACGCGCAGGTGACTTCGCAAATGGCGCAGCTTTCTACCGTGAACGGCATCGAGAAGCTGAACGCGACGCTGTCGGCCTTCACCAAGGCGCAGGCGTTCCAGTCGGTCGGGATGATCGGCCATCACGTACTGGCGCCGGGTGATTTCGTCAACCTCAGCGGCGGCAAGGGTGTGGCTGGCGCGGAGCTGCCGAGTGCCGCCGATAGCGTCAAGGTGAAGATTTTTGACGCCAACAACAATCTGGTGCGCGATCTCGACCTGGGCAAGCAGAACGACGGTGTGGTGTCGTTCCAGTGGGATGGCAAGGCGAACGACGGCAGCAGCGCGCCGGATGGCGGGTACACCTTTACCGTCGACGCGACGCTGGCCGGCAAGTCTGTAGCGCCGGTTGGCTTGTCGGTCGGAATGGTGCAGAGCGTGCTGATGGATCAGGTGGGGCCTGCGTTGAGCGTGCAGGGCATGGGCCTGGTGGATTTGAGCCAGGTTAAACAGATTCTGTAAGGGAAGGACTGAAAAATGGGTTTTCAGCAAGGGTTGAGCGGTCTGAATGTGTCGTCCAAGAACCTGGACGTCATCGGCAACAATGTGGCTAATGCCAGCACGGTAGGCTTCAAGAGCGGACAGGCGGAGTTTGCCGACGTGTTTGCGGCATCGCTTTCCGGCGCAGGCAGCTCGCCGATTGGCTTGGGGGCGAAAGTGGCCGGGGTGGTGCAGCAGTTTACCCAGGGCAATATCACGACTACCAACAACCCTTTGGATCTCGCGATCAACGGGGGCGGCTTTTTTATTGTGAGCCCGCCGGGAACCACTACGGAATATTACACGCGCAATGGCCAGTTTTCCCTGGATAACCAGGACTATGTCGTCAATAACGAGGGTCTGCGTTTGCAGGCTTACCCGCTTGACCCCGTGACCGGGCAGCCTGGCCCGATTGGCAGCCTGCAACTTTCTAAGGCCGGAATCGGGCCTCTGGCCACCGGCATGTCGCCGGCGGCGACCGGGGTGCAGGCAAAAATCAATCTGGACAGCCGTAGTGCTGCCTTGCCGGTACTGCCTGCGTTCGACCCAAACAACCCCTCGACCTATAACAGTTCGACAGCGGTTTCCATCTACGACAGTTTGGGCAATGCCCATACCATGAACATGTATTTCCGCAAGGATGCGGCGGATGCGGCGACTCCCAACCTGTGGCGTATGTATGCCTCCATCCCTGATGTGGCGACAGGGAGCCAGGTGGTCGTGGCATCGAATGTTCCCGTGAACTTTACCAATGCCGGGGTGCTGAGTTCGGTTAACGGGGTGGCAGGCCAAACCTTTGCGTCCGTGGGACCAATTGCTGCGCCACCGCTGAGTGGCGGGGTGGCTCCAATGAACTTCAAGCTGAACTTGGCTGGGTCGACGCAATACGGGTCTAATTTTGCCGTCACCTCATTGGCGCAGGATGGTCATGCGCCAGGTGAGTTGTCTGGTTTCAATGTTAGCGCCGACGGAATTATTAAGGCGCGCTACTCTAACGGACAGTCGTTGAATCTCGGCCAGGTGGCGCTGGCAAACTTTGCCAATCCACAGGGATTGCAGCCGCTGGGAAATAATCGCTGGGCTGTCACTTCCGCTTCAGGGCAGGCGCTACGCAATCCACCGGGCGCGGCAGGCAATGGCGTATTGCAGTCGGCGGCGGTGGAAGACTCCAACGTCGACCTGACGGCGGAGCTGGTCAATATGATCACCGCCCAGCGCGTCTATCAGGCCAATGCGCAAACCATCAAGACGCAGGACGCTGTGATGCAAACTCTGGTGAACCTGCGCTAATCGCTGAACCATGGATCGGCTTCTTTATATCGCGATGAATGGTGCCAAGCACAGCCTGTATCAGCAGGCGGTGACGGCGCAGAACCTGTCGAACGTGTCCACGACGGCCTACAAGGCGCAAAACAGCGCCTTCCGTGCGTTGCCGGTATTGGGGCCTGGTGCGCCGACTAGGACGTTCGTGGTGGATTCGACGCCGAACTCGGATCTGTCTCTTGGCTCCATGCGCAGTACCGGTCGTCCGCTGGATGTGGCGATTCAGGGCAATGGCTGGATTGCCGTGCAGGATGCCAAGGGGCAAGAGGCCTATACCCGCAACGGCAGCCTGCAGGTGGGCATCGACGGCCAGCTGGTGACCAGCAACGGTTTGCCGGTGATGGGCGACGGCGGCCCGATTGCCATCCCGAACGACTCCGAGGTCACGATCGGCAAGGACGGCACGATCTCCATCGTGACCAATAATCAGTACAACGCCACTACCGCCATTGCCCGCCTCAAGCTGGTCAACCCGGCGGATGCCGACATGGTGCGTGGCGACGATGGCTTGTTCCGTCAAAAGAGCGGCCAGCCGGCGCCCGCCGATGCGGCAGTCAATCTGGCTTCGGGGGTGTTGGAGGCAAGCAACGTCAATAGTGTGGATTCGCTGATCAGCATCATCGACCAGTCACGTCTCTTTGACTTGCAGGTCAAGCTGATGCAGAAGGCCGATGAAAACGCCAACCGTGCGGCACAAGTGATGTCGCTTAACGCATAAATAACTCAGGAATAACACATGCTCAGATCACTGTGGATCGCCAAAACCGGGATGGAGTCGCAACAGACCAACATCGACGTCATTTCGCACAACCTGGCCAACGTCAGCACCAACGGATTCAAGCGCTCGCGCCCGGTGTTCGAAGACCTGATTTACCAGACCCTGCGCCAGCCCGGAGCACAGGCTTCACAGCAGAGCCAGGTGCCTTCCGGTTTGCAGTTGGGTACCGGCGCCCGCCCGGTGGCGACCGAACGTATCTTCCTGCAGGGCAACCTGCAGCAGACCGGAAATACCCTGGATCTCGCGGTTCAAGGGAATGGTTTCTTCCAGATTCAGCTGGCCGATGGTTCTTTGGCCTATACCCGTGATGGCGCTTTCCAGGTCAACAGCGACGGTACTCTGGTGACGGCGAATGGCGACATATTGCAGCCGCAAGTGACGATCCCGCCGGATGCCGTCAGTATCAGTATCGCCAAGGATGGTACGGTGACCGTGACCCAGCCGGGCAATGTCTCCAACACCCAGGGGCCGATCCAGCTGACCAACTTCATCAATCCGGCCGGCCTGCAGAGCATTGGCGACAACCTGTATCAGGAAACGGTCGCTTCCGGCACCCCGAATACTTCTAATCCTGGCATCAACGGGCTGGGTACGTTGCAGCAGGGGTTCATCGAAACTTCCAACGTCAATGTGGTGGAAGAACTGATCAACATGATCCAGGCGCAGCGCGCTTACGAAATCAATTCGAAGTCGATTCAGGCGTCGGACCAGATGTTGCAGCGGCTGGTGCAACTGTAAGGAAAATATCATGAAGGCATGGTTCTTATTGTTGGCGTTGGCAGCATTGCTGAGCGGGTGTAATACCGACCCTTCGACCAGCGTGCAGCAGCCGATGACGATGCGCCCGAACGCGACGCCGCCCAAGACGTACCGCGATGGCGCGATCTACCAGGCGGGGGACAGCCGTCCGCTGTTCGAGGACAGGCGTGCGCGTTTTGTAGGGGATACGCTGACCGTCAATCTGGCGGAGAAAACCGCCGCCACCAAGAGCACCAACGAAAGCAGCAGCCGCAAGGGTTCGGCGACCGTGGCGATTCCGACGCCGACCGTCCTTGGCTTCAGGCCCAATCCGCTGCCGTTCACGCCGCCCGGCTTTAGCCAGGGCGCCAATCTCGATACCAGTGTCAATGCGAATTCTTCACTCAAATTCGACAACAAGGATAGCGATGGCAACAGCAATAACTTTACCGGCATCGTGACCGTCACCGTGATCGAGGTGATGCCTAACGGCAATTTGCTGGTGAGCGGCGAGAAGCAGGTCTCGATCAACCAGCAGACCGAATTCATCCGGCTTTCCGGTGTCGTTAATCCGATCAACATCACAGCAGCCAATACCGTCAACTCGACGCAGCTGGCCGATGCGCGTATCGAGTCCAAGAGCAAGCAGGGCGTGGATACGGCACAGATCATCAGCATGCTGTCGCGCTTCTTTGTGGCGTTGCTGCCGTTCTAGGAGGGGTGACATGAGCATCCGTATTACTGGCATCATCGCGCTGCTGGCAGCCTTGGCGGCAACACCGGCGCAGGCTGACCGCATCAAGGATCTCGCATCCATCCAGGGCGTGCGCAACAACCAGTTGGTGGGCTACGGTATTGTCGTAGGTCTGGATGGCACCGGCGACCAGACCACGCAGACGCCTTTTACCGTACAGAGCATCCTCAGCATGCTGCGCAACATGGGTGTGAATCTTCCCCCCGGTACCAACCTGCAACTCAAGAACGTGGCCGCGGTGATGGTCACCGCCAACTTGCCGCCGTTTGCCAAGAGCGGCCAGACGCTGGACGTGACGGTATCCTCCATGGGCAATGCCAAGAGCCTGCGCGGCGGCACGCTGCTGATGACGCCGCTCAAAGGCGCGGATAGCCAGGTCTACGCCATGGCGCAGGGGAGCTTGCTGGTCGGCGGCGTGGGGGCATCCTCCGGCGGTTCAAGCGTACAGGTGAATCACCTCAGCGCTGGTCGCGTTCCTGCCGGCGCAACGGTTGAACGCGCGGTGCCGACCGATGTCGGGCAGGGCGAGTTCGTCAACCTGGAGTTGAATCAGGCCGACTTTACGACCGCGACCCGCATGGTCGACACCATCAATCGCAATTTCGGCGCAGGCACTGCCGTGGCGCTGGACGGCCGCATGGTGCGGGTCAATGCGCCGATGGACAACAACCAGCGCATCGCCTTCATTTCGCGCATGGAGAATCTTTCAGTGAATCCGGGTGAGGATATTGCCCGCGTCATCCTCAATGCACGCACCGGTTCCATCGTCATGAACAAGGAGGTGCGGCTGGATACGGTGGCCGTAGCGCATGGCAATCTTTCCGTGGTAATCAGCAGCGAGCCGCTGGTCAGCCAGCCCAACGCCTTCTCGCAGGGGCAGACCGTCACTGCCGATCAGGCGCAGATCGAGATCAAGGAAAAGAAGGGCGAACTGGTGATGCTCAAAGCCGGCGTTTCGCTGGGCGAGGTGGTCAAGGCGCTGAATGCCGTTGGTGCTTCGCCGCAAGACTTGCTGGCTATTTTGCAGGCGATGAAGGCGGCGGGTGCGCTGAAAGCCGACCTGGAAATCATCTAAATGCTCTCCGACGCGCTCGCACTGAATCCACAAGGCCTCGACGGCCTGCGCCTCCAGGCAAAAAAAGATGGTGGCAAGGAATCGGTGCGTGCGGCAGCACAGCAGTTCGAAGCGTATTTCATGCAAATGATGTTGCGCAGCATGCGCCAGACCTTGTCGCAGGACGGCCCGTTCGACAGCCAGGAAACAAAAACCTTCAGCGACATGTTCGACCAGCAGATCGCGCAGAGCGTTTCCAAGGGGCGGGGCATCGGCCTGGCCGACATGCTGACCGCGCAGATGCAGGCCTCGATGGAGGCCAAGCCCGGCATCAAGTTGCAGCCTCGTCCGTATGATCTTCCTGCCGTACCTTCAAAAATGCCTGCGGCCGGGCTGCACGACACATCTAAAGACACATCGGCAACCCCGCGCAATTTCGTCAATAAACTCTGGCCGCATGCGGTGGACGCTGCTGCCGAACTCGGCGTTTCTCCCCATGTGCTGGTGGCGCAAGCGGCGCTCGAGACCGGTTGGGGCAAGCATGAGCTGCACGGCGCCGAAGGCAACAGCTTCAACCTGTTCAACATCAAGGCCGGCAAAAACTGGTCGGGCGCCACCGTGAGGGCGGATACCACGGAATACATAAACGGCAAGCCCGTGCAGCAGGCAGCCAGTTTCAAGGCATACGGCTCTTACAAGGAAGCGTTTGCCGACTATGCCCGCCAGCTCAAGAGCAATCCGCGTTATGCGGGTGCGATTGCGCAAGGTGGTAATGCTGAAGGCTTCGCCCGCGGATTGCAGTCTGGTGGCTATGCTACCGACCCCATGTATGCGGACAAGATCATGCGCGTCATCAATAGCGCGGCATTCCGCGATGGTTTGACAGCAGGCGCTACGGATGTGCCTGCTGGTTGATTCAAGAAAAAACGAAATTTGCCGTTAAATCAGCAAACAGATTAGGTGGTTGAATCATGAGTTTCTACAGTGTCGGAGTTGGTGCCCTCAATGCAGCCCAGATCGGTCTGACAACGGCCGGGCACAATATCGCCAACGTGAATACGGACGGTTTTCACCGCCAGGAGATTTCGCAGGCGACGAATGTCCCGTTGTTGACCGGCGCCGGTTTTATCGGTCAGGGCGCGCACGTCGATACCGTCAAGCGGGTTTATAGCCAGTTTCTCGACGCGCAGGTGCTGCAGGCGCAAACGCAGGGCGCTCATCTCGACACCTACCAGACCGAAATCAACCAGATCGACAACGTGCTGGCTGATCCAAGCGCCGGCCTGTCGCCTGCCTTGCAGGATTTTTTCAAGGCGGTGGGTGACGTCTCCACCAACCCGCAGTCGATTCCTTCGCGCCAGGCCATGATTAGCTCGGCCAGTGCCTTGGTTACGCGCTTTCAGACCCTGGATCAGCGCTTTACCGAAGTGCGCGATGGCGTGAACAGCCAGATTACCGATAGCGTCAACAATATCAATAGCTTGGCGCAGCAAATTGCCAACATCAATGACCAGATTGTGGTGCAGACCAGCAGCACCAATCAGCCGCCGAACGACTTGCTGGATACGCGCGACAACCTGATTTCGCAACTCAACAAGCTGGTTCGTGCCACGGTGGTCAAGCAGGATGACGGTGCCTTCAATGTTTTTATCGGCAACGGGCAGCCGCTGGTCGTGGGGCAGCAGACATTCAAGCTGGCGGCCATTCCATCGCCGCAAGACCAGAGCCGGATCGAAGTGGGATATCAGTCTGGCGCGAACACCGTGCTGCTGCCGAACAATAGCCTCACTGGCGGTAGTCTTGGCGGCTTGCTGGATTTCCGCCTGACGACGCTGGATCCGGCACAAAATGCGCTGGGCAGGGTGGCCATGGTCATGGCCCAGACCTTCAATGACCAGCATGCGCTGGGGCAAGACCTGAATGGTGCGCTGGGCGGCAATTTCTTCGCCACCCCCAAGCCGACGGTTCTGGCCAGCAGCAGCAATAACTCTGCTTCCGGCGTACTGACGGCCACGCTGTCAAACGCGTCGCAACTGACCACGAGCGATTACCGGATTCAGGTGACGGGTGCGGGTCCCAGTTACCAGATCACCGATCTTTCCACCAACATCACGACAACCGGGCTGAACAATGTGACCCTGGCGACAGCGATTCCGGGGTTGACCTTGACGCCTCCGGCCACATTGAGTGTAGGCGATGTGTTTACTGTACAGCCGACGCGGTATGCAGCCCGTGATATCACGCTTTCGAGCACGATCAACCCAGCGACGATCGCCGCTGCGACGCCTGTGGTGGTGAA
>DAIDAS010000176.1 GCA_027310505.1 bacterium | reverse complement strand
GATGAAAGCCTGGGAAAGCGCAGAGCATGGTATCTCCGTGTGTGCGATCGGCAATAAGGGTTTGGGCTTCATGGGCCGTGCCGGTGCCAATGTCAAGTCCAATGTGACTGGCTTGGGCGATGCGCCGCATATGGATAAGCTGATCGGGCCGGTCAAGGTCATGCTGGATGCGTATATCGCTGGTGAAATCGACCAGCTTTTCGTCTGCTACACCCGTTTCATCAATACGATGAAGCAGGAACCGGTAGTCGAGCAGTTGCTGCCGCTCTCCGGCGAACAGCTGGGCAGCGCCGAAGGCCACTGGGATTATATCTACGAGCCGGATGCCAAGGATGTGATCAACGACCTGATGGTTCGCTATATCGAGTCGCTGGTATATCACGCCGTGTCCGAAAACATGGCTTCTGAACAGAGCGCTCGTATGGTGGCGATGAAGGCAGCGTCTGACAACGCGAAGAACGTGATCGGCGAACTCAAGCTGGTTTACAACAAGGCCCGTCAGGCCGCGATCACCAAAGAAATTTCCGAGATCGTGGGCGGCGCTGCCGCGGTGTAACGAATTCAAGTATAGATTGGGGAACTCAAGATGAGTCAAGGTAAAGTTGTTCAATGTATCGGCGCCGTGGTTGACGTCGAATTCCCGCGTGACCAGATGCCCAAGGTCTATGAGGCGCTGATTCTGGATGAAGAAGGTTCCACCGCAGAAGCCGGTCTGACCCTCGAAGTTCAGCAGCAACTGGGCGACGGTGTGGTGCGTACCATTGCGCTGGGTTCCAGCGATGGTTTGTCCCGCGGTATGAAATTCAAGACGACTGGCGCACCGATTTCCGTCCCGGTGGGTCATGGCACGCTGGGACGCATCATGGACGTGCTGGGTCGTCCTATCGACGAAGCCGGCCCGATCCAGAGCGATGAGCGCCGCGCTATTCACCAGAAGGCACCAACCTTCGAAGAACTGTCGCCTTCCGTCGACCTGCTGGAAACCGGCATCAAGGTGATCGACCTGGTCTGCCCGTTTGCCAAGGGCGGTAAGGTCGGCCTGTTCGGTGGCGCCGGTGTGGGCAAGACCGTGAACATGATGGAGCTGATCAACAACATCGCCAAGCAGCACTCCGGTTTGTCGGTGTTTGCTGGTGTGGGTGAGCGTACCCGTGAAGGTAACGACTTCTACCACGAAATGAAGGACTCCAACGTTCTCGACAAGGTGGCAATGGTGTTCGGTCAGATAAACGAACCCCCGGGTAACCGTCTGCGCGTGGCACTGTCCGGCCTGACCATGGCCGAGAAGTTCCGTGACGAAGGCCGCGACATCCTGTTCTTTGTGGACAACATCTACCGCTACACCCTGGCCGGTACAGAAGTGTCGGCACTGCTGGGTCGTATGCCTTCCGCCGTGGGTTACCAGCCGACTCTGGCCGACGAAATGGGCCGCCTGCAAGAGCGTATTACCTCCACCAAGGTAGGTTCCATTACTTCCATCCAGGCCGTTTATGTGCCTGCCGATGACTTGACCGACCCGTCTCCGGCAACCACCTTCCAGCACTTGGACTCCACCGTCGTGCTGTCACGTGACATCGCCGCACTGGGCATCTACCCGGCTGTGGATCCGCTGGACTCCACCTCGCGCCAGCTGGATCCGCTGGTCGTGGGCGAAGAGCACTACAACGTGGCCCGCGCCGTGCAATCCACGCTGCAGCGCTATAAGGAACTGCGCGACATTATCGCGATTCTGGGTATGGATGAGCTGTCTCCGGAAGACAAGCTGGCAGTGGCACGTGCCCGTAAAATCCAGCGCTTCCTGTCCCAGCCGTTCCACGTGGCGGAAGTGTTTACCGGTTCCCCAGGCAAGTACGTGCCGCTGAAGGATACCATCAAGGGCTTCAAGGCGATCGTCAATGGCGAATACGACCACCTGCCGGAACAGGCGTTCTACATGGTGGGTAGCATCGAGGAAGCCGTCGAAAAGGCCAAGACCCTTAACTAAGATCGGAAGCGATAATGGCGATGACGATTCATATCGATGTGGTAAGTGCCGAAGAGTCCATCTTCTCTGGATTAGCCGAGTTTGTGGCCGCTCCGGCGGCGATGGGCGAGGTCGGTATTTACCCGCGTCACGCCCCGATGATCACTACGATCAAACCGGGTGCGTTGCGCATCAAGGTGCCGAACGAAGCAGAAGAAACGCTGATTTTCGTTTCCGGCGGGATTCTGGAAGTGCAGCCCGGCGTGATTACGGTACTGGCGGATACTGCTATCCGTGGTCATGACCTGGACGAAGCCAGTGCTCTGGAAGCGAAGCGTGCGGCTGAAGAAGCTATGCGCGACAAGACTTCCGAAATGGATTACGCCAAGGCGCAGGCCGAGTTGATCGAGGCCGTGGCCCAACTGCATGCAATCCAGAAGCTGCGGAAAGATGTAGCGAAACACTAGGCCTTGATGGCTAAATAAAAAGCCCCCGTTTGGGGGCTTTTTATTGTCTGTGAGATTCTAACGTTGTTCCAGAGGGACAAAATCCCGACGTTCATTGCCGGTGTATAGTTGCCTGGGTCTGGAAATCCGATGTTCCGGGTCGGACATCATCTCGGTCCATTGGGCTACCCAGCCAGCAGTCCGAGCCAGCGCGAAAATAGCGGTAAACATGGAGTTCGGTATACCCATGGCGCGCATCACAATACCTGAATAAAAATCGACATTGGGATACAGCTTCTTCTGAATGAAGTATTCATCCTCAAGAGCGATTTTTTCGAGCTCCATGGCCAGTTTGAACAATGGATCGTCGTGTAGGCCGAGCTCGTTAAGCACTTCATGACAGGTCTTGCGCATGATCGCCGCACGAGGATCCATGTTTTTGTAGACCCGGTGGCCAAAGCCCATCAGGCGGAAGGAATCGGATTTGTCCTTTGCGCGTTTGATGTACTCACCGATGCGTGAGGCGTCGCCAATTTCTTCGAGCATCCTGAGAGTGGCCTCATTGGCGCCGCCATGCAAAGGGCCCCACAGAGAAGCGATACCCGCGGCGATACAGGCAAACGAATTGGCACCGCTGGAACCGGCGACACGTACAGTAGAAGTCGAGGCGTTCTGTTCATGGTCGGCATGCAGGATGAGAATCCTATCCAGGGCACGGGCAAGAACAGGATTGGGGCGATATTCGTCACACGGGGTAGCGAACATCATATGCAGAAAATTTTCTGCATAACTGAAGCGGTTTTGCGGGTAGGTAAAGGGCTCACCGATGTTGTACTTATAGCTCCAAGCCGCAATGGTCGGCACTTTTGCCAGCAGACGGAAGGTGGCTATATCGCGTTGTTTCGGGTCGAAAGCATCGGATGATTCGCGATAAAAGGCGGACATGGCGCCAACAACGCCTACCATGACTGCCATGGGGTGTGCATCGCGACGGAAGCCCCTGAAAAAATTCGACATCTGGTCGTGCAGCATGGTGTGCTTGCGGACAGTGCCGTCGAAATCGGATTTCTGTTCAGCCGATGGCAATTCGCCATTGATGAGAAGGTAGGCAACCTCGAGAAAGTCTGCATGTTCGGCCAGTTGTTCGATCGGATAGCCACGGTAGTACAGCAGGCCATTTTCCCCATCGATGTATGTAATGGCAGAATTGCAGCTGGCCGTAGACATGAAGCCCGGATCATAGGTGAAGAACCCATGCTTGCCGAGGTTGCGGATGTCGATGACATCATTACCCAGCTTGCCCGTCACTACGGGAAGTTCAATGGGATCAGCACCGTTGTCGAAGGTGAGCGTGACTTTAGTCGGCTTCATATCAGGTATAACAGCATTGGTTAGCGGGAGGGTAATACTATTGGCTGTTGACGAAAGTGGCAAGCAGTTACATCTATGCCGGATAAATTGCACCAAGAATTCTGCTGCCCGCGGCGCCTGTAACGGCTGGCAGATTGCCCGGGGCGTTTAATAGCGTCTGGCGCGCAAGCCAGGCAAAAGCTGCTGCTTCTACCCAGTCGGCGCCGATCCCCAAATCGTCAGATATCGAGACTTTTCTGTTCCCCAATAGCTGACGCAAACGGTTTGATAGGGCCAGATTATGGGCTCCGCCACCGCAAAGATAGATTTCAGTCGACGGATAACAGTGCCGGACAATCGCGTCGCTGATACAGACGGCGGCAAATTCAAGCAGCGTGGACTGAACATCAGCCGGTGCGTATATTGGGCGCAGCAGGGATTCCAGCCAATCCATATTGAAGGTATCGCGTCCTGTGCTTTTAGGCGGTGACTGGACGAGAAAAGGGTGCTGCAGCATGGTGTGCAGCAAATCAGGAATAACGGAGCCGGTGGAGGCCCATGCACCATTCCTGTCGTAGCTTTGCCCGGAATGACGGTTGATCCAGCCATCCATCAGCAGATTGCCTGGTCCACAATCAAAGCCACTGACCGTCCCGGCGGGTGGCAGGTCAGTCAAATTGCTGATTCCACCGATGTTGACGATGACGCGATGTATTTGTGGGTGACCAAAAACGGCCTGATGAAAAGCTGGCACTAGTGGCGCCCCCTGGCCCCCTGCTGCGATGTCGCGGCTGCGAAAATCGGAAACGACAGGGATACCGGAAAGCTCGGCCAGTAACGCGGAATTGCCGAGCTGGACGGTAAACCCAAGCTCAGGGCGATGCCGGATAGTTTGTCCGTGGCAACCAATAACGGCGATGTCGCCAGCGCGCAGTCCGGCTTTAGTCAGCAAAGCGTTGACGCTGGCAGCATAGAGACGGGCGAGCTGGTTTGCCAGTATCTGGCTGCGCTCGATCTCATTGTCGCCTGCGGTGTTGATGGCGAGAAGCGCGTGCCGCAATTCATCTGTGAACGGCTGGTAAAAGTGCGCACCCAGTAACGCGTCTTCCTCGCCGGAGAAAGATAGCAGGACAGCATCTACGCCATCCAGACTGGTGCCCGACATCAGGCCGACATAGCGGGTATCAGTCATGCATGGGGCGCAGCAAGCATTAATCGAGAGAGATCGTATTGGAGTGGCGCAGCAAAGCGAGGTCCTCTACGAATGGATGTACTTGCCGCTGGAAAGACGCAAGCTCGCTCTTGGAAAGTGGCACGTTCACAGGCAGCGCCACCTTGAGCGGATCGCGGTGCTCGCCATGGACGCGGAATTCATAATGCAAATGGGATCCGGTGGCCAATCCACTCATGCCCACCTGGCCAATGACATCGCCTTGGGTGATCTTCTGCCCTTTGTGCAATCCGGCAGCAAAATGTGAAAGATGGCCATACACGGTGCTGATCCCGCCTGAATGCTCAAGCATGATCACGTTTCCATAGCCGCCCTGTGTGCCGACGAAAGCCACAGTCCCATCGGCTGTCGCTTTGATGCGAGTACCTATCGGCGCAGCATAGTCGACCCCTTTGTGCGCACGCCAGGTTTGCAGTACAGGATGAAAGCGTGCCAGAGAAAAGCCGGAACTGATCCGTGAGAATTCCAGCGGGGAGCGCAAAAAAGATTTGTGCAGGCTCTTGCCCTCGGGGGTGTAGTAGTTCGAATGACCTGCCTGGTCTCGATATAGCACGGCGTGGTAAGTTTTGCCCTGATTTACGAATTCGGCAGACAGGACGCGGCCCGATTTGACTAATTCACCGTTGTTATAGCTCGCCTCATAGATGACAGAAAAGCGATCACCCCGACGAAGATCCAGATGGAAATCGATGTCGGAAGAGAATATTTCGGCAAGCTGCATAGCGATCGTGTCCGGGATCCCCGCGTCATCGGTTGCGGCAAACAGCGAGCTTTGAATTTCGGCAGACTTCATTACCGTGCGGTTTTCCAGAGCGAACTGAACCTGCGCTGCATGATATGAACCTGCCCCGCGCTTTACCTGTAGTGCGGTATCGGGGCCGGTTTGATAAAGCAGCTCGAGAAGATCGCCGTCGACACTTGTATTTGCGAGCACGTGACGACCGGGGCGTAATTGCGAGGGAAGAACGCTGGCCTCAGGCGCACGACGCAAAAATTCTATAGCCTCATCATTATGGATATTCAAGCGATCAAGCAAAGTGGATAGCGTGTCGTCTTGCTTTACCTGGTCTGTCTGCCAAATTGAACCTGTTTCGCCACTGACGCCGAGAGCGGCCAAGGGTGATTGTGGAAGGGCGACTTCTTCGATTACCGTACTTACAGGAACGTTCACATCGCTTGTTTGCGGAGCGATACCAAACGCAGTAATGATGCCAAACAAAGGAATGGACGAAGCGGCGAGAAGCCAGCGCAAACGAAGCTTTCGCTCATGAATTGCCGGATTTTGCGCTAGAATGCCGCTTTTTCCTTTTTGCATGCGTGCTCTCTCGGTATATTTATATATAAAGTATGAC
>DAIDAS010000158.1 GCA_027310505.1 bacterium | reverse complement strand
ACATATAACGGGGCATTGGTGGGGACATTTGGCGATATCGGAACCCTGAGTTTCTACCCTGCGCACCACATTACCATGGGGGAAGGGGGCGCTGTTTTTACCAGTAATGATCAACTAAAACAATTGCTTGAGTCCTTTCGTGATTGGGGGAGGGATTGCTATTGCCAACCAGGCAAGGACAACACCTGTGGAAAGCGTTTTTGTCAGAAATTGGGTGATTTACCATTTGGATATGATCATAAGTACACATACTCTCACTTGGGCTACAATCTCAAGATATCTGATATGCAGGCTGCTTGCGCATTGGCGCAGATGGATCGGGTCGAGGAGTTTATCGCTATCCGCAAGCACAATTTTTCCTATTTGAAGTCTAGGTTGAAGGGGTGCGAAGAGTTTGTTGTGTTGCCCGAGGCGACAGAAAACAGTGACCCATCATGGTTTGGTTTCCCCATCACCATCAAGAAAGAGGCGAACACGAACCGTGTCGACCTATTGAGATATCTTGATGAAAACAAGATTGGCACACGTCTATTATTTGCTGGCAACCTTACCCGTCAACCTTATATGCAAGGCAGGGCGTTTCGAGTCTCGGGTGAGTTGACCAATACGGATTCGGTGATGAATAACACTTTGTGGCTGGGGGTCTATCCAGGTTTGAGTGAAGGTATGCTTGACTACACTATTGGAAAGCTTGAAACATTCTTTGGCGTGAACTTCTGACATGCTTGACCCTGCGCTTGGAGAGAGAAAATTAGTTTCAGGTCGGAAAATCTAAAAAGGCAGGCGATCTACTCAGTTATATTCAAGTTTCCTTCGGTTCTTGCATCATTTCTTGCCATTCCCCTAGTATTGAAATACCTTGGGTCCGAGCAATATGGAATATGGGTGACTTTATCTTCTTTGGTGGGCTGGAGCGTTTTTTTTGATTTTGGCCTCGCCAATGGGATGCGGAATAAAATCGCGAGTGCCAGAGCTAAAGGGAATGACCAGCTAGCAAGAATCTACATTTCTACTGCATATATGGCAGCGGTTATATTCTCAACGGCACTCCTGCTAGTGGCGTTGTTGGCTGTTCCATGGATGGATTTTCATGCATTGTTTAATACCCATCGGCTTGGTGAAACTGAATTACGGATTATCTTTTGCATATCAGTAATCTCCACATTGTTGATATTTGTCATGTCAACAATCAATTCTGTACTAAGTGCCTGTCAAAAATCTTCTTATATTGAACTCGGCCAGATGCTGATCAGCGTTTCGTGGCTCTTGCTGATATATCTTTTGTTAAGGGCGACGCAGGAAGATATGGTGCTTCTGGCGTTGCTCAGCGGAACGATAGCTGTGCTATGCATGGGTGTTGTAACGCTTGCCTTTTTCAGTAGATATCCGATGTTGGCTCCGCATCTGAAGTTTGTTGATCTGCGCAGGGTTAAGGAGGTTGTTTCGCTTGGTGGGAGATTTTTTGTTATCCAGATTGCATATTTGGTAATTTTCACAACCGACAACCTAATTATTACGCAGGTTATGGGGCCCGAGCATGTCACGATCTATTCAATTGTGTTCAAGCTTTTTAGCGTTATCACATTGGTAAATGGAATTGTTACTGCCAATCTTTGGTCTGCATACACTGATGCCTACGTTAGAAAAGATTACGCTTGGATCGAAAAAACATTACTAAAGTTAAACCTCGGTATGTTCGTTGTAATCGCAGCTGTGCTTGTATTGAGCTTACTGGCCGGCAATATCATCTCATTGTGGTTCGGGAAGGAAATTCTCTTGCCGGTTCCGTTGCTAATATTGATGGGCATTTACGTAGTAGTAAGTATTTGGAGCCAAATTTATTCGTATTTTCTCAATGGCATTGGAAAAATTGATGCCCAAGTATATCTATCGGTAATTGCTGCTGCTATCAATATCCCAATATCCGTGTACTTTACTAGGCACTTAGGGATTGGCAGCGCTGGCGTGATTCTTGGAACGATAGTGTCTCTTTCACTATTTGCAATCTCTGGGCCTCTACTAACCTATCGATATTTGCAAGTATTTAGGCGCATGAACACGAACGGACAGGTTTGAGGATCGCCATCGTCATCCTCTAATTCATGTTTGACTTATGATGTTTGATTCTGCAGATGTGGCGCACCTAGTTGTTAGTAAATGTCATTCCTCTTAAGCGGTTGCCATTATGTCATCCAAAATTTCAATTGGTCTTGTTGTATACAACGGTGCTGACCAGATCAAGAACTTGCTTGATAGCATTGTTTCTCAGCAGTATAGAAACTTCGAGTTAATTATTGTTGACGGCAACTCAAACGACGGGACCCAGGATGTCGTAAAAGCATACTCGAATGTTGTGTCAGTGTTCGTTAGCGAGAATGACCGTGGTGTCTATGATGCAATGAATAAAGTTTGCAGTCTTGCCACGGGTGATTGGTTAATATTTTTAGGGTGTGATGATGTATTGCTATGTGACCTTGGTTTCATTGCGGAAACTCTCGTTCAACCTGACACCCTATATTATGGGAACGTAATACTGAAATCGCGAGGTGAGGTATACGGGGGGAAATATTCAAGAATCAGATTAATGCAAAACAATATTTGTCATCAGGCAATTTTCTATCCCAAATGTGTATATAAGAAGTATTTGTACGATTTGAAGTATCCTTGGTTGGCAGACTATGACCTTAATCTAAGGCTGGTTCGTGACCGTATTCCTATGATCCATTTCGGAATCACCGTCTCTATATTTAATGACCAAGGCCGTTCTTCATCAGGAGATAAGTTATTTTCTCGAAGGAAATTTGGAATCATCTACTCTTATTTTGGTTTGGGATATTCGCTAATTTATCTGACCTTGTACTGTGTTCGAACTTTGATCCCTGCGAGCATAAAGAATAGGGTGCGGCGATATATCGTTGGTGCGAAAATATGAAGCAAATAGACAAGAAGTTATGAAATATCCACAACATGGAAGTTGGCCAAAAGTTACAGTTATTATCGTCAACTGGAATGGGGAACGCTTCCTCGGTCGCTGTCTATCTGCTCTTTATTCGCAGACAGTTATGCCACATGAGGTAATCCTGGTTGACAATGCGAGTTCTGATAATTCTCTTGAAATTATAGAAAAATTTCCCCAAGTTCGATTGCTGAAGCAGTCAGATAATCTTGGTTTCGCCAGAGGTAATAATCTGGCAATCAAGAATTCCTCTTTAGACGCGGAATGGATTGCACTTCTTAATCCGGATGCTTTTGTTGCGCCGGACTGGCTTGCTGCATTGTTGCTTGCTGCGCATGATCATCCAGATTTCGATATTTTTGCCAGTAAGCTGCTGTGCGCTGGTAATCCCCAGTTTCTTGATGGTATGGGTGATTCATACAGCATTAGTGGTCGAGTTAGAAGAATTGGTCACAATGAACTTTCTTCAAATTTTTCTGAAGAAGAGACAGAGGTGTTTTCCGCGTGTGCTGCAGCCGCTATGTATCGGCGTGGTGCGTTGGTCAACTCTGGTGGCTTTGATGAGGATTTCTTTTGTTATACCGAAGATGTCGATCTTGGTTTCCGCATGAGACTATTTGGCTCCCGATGCCTCTATATTCCACAATCAGTGGCATATCATGTCGGATCAGGTACAACGGATGGCCAACATGGTAATTTTGCTACATATCATGGGCATCGCAACTTGGTTTGGGTCTTTGTGAAAAATATGCCCGGTATCCTGTTTTGGTTATTCTTGCCGATGCACATTATTATGAATATATATGCCATCTTATTACTTTGTCTTCGAGGGCAAGGTCTGGTAGCGGTTAGAGCAAAGCTGGATGCGTTATTGGGATTGCCAAAGATGTGGAAAAAACGCAATCAAGTCCAAAAAATTAGGACGGCTTCAATTGCTGAGGTTTGGTTGATGTTGGAAAAAAATATTTTTAAGTGAAATTGTTTCAATTTGCCATATCAATCGTCACCTTGAGCAGGTTGAGTAACTTTAAACAACAAATGAGACTATATTTTTCCACTATGGCTAAAATCTGGTGCGGGACTTGCTGTGAATATACCTTTAATTGAGCAATCAGGTTCAATTACTGTCTCCATTGTCAGTCATTTGCAAGGAGACTTAACCGTGGGCCTTTTAGCTGATTTGGCAAAGTGCCCTCAGGTTGAGAAGGTGATTTATATACAGAATTTGCCAGAAAAACCGATCAAACTGCCAGAGGGATTGACGGGCGAAAGATTTGAGCTAATCGTGAATGAGGCGCCCAGAGGCTTTGGTGCTAATCATAACCACGCTTTTGCTCAATCAAAAACCCCATTTTTTTGTGTCTTGAATCCTGATTTGCGTCTGCCATTAAACCCTTTCCCTGTGCTATTAAAGGAAATGTCCAATACCCAAATAGGACTTTGTGCCCCGATGGTGGTGAATCAGGTTGGGGCGGTGGAAGATAGTGCAAGAGAGTTTCCTACCCCCATCGGCTTGATCCAAAAACTTATTGGTTGGGGGGACGGGTGCTATGTGTATCCTCCAAAAAGCTCAACATTTTCCCCTGATTGGGTAGGGGGGATGTTTATGCTGATCCGGTCTTCGAGTTTCAGGGCAGTTGAGGGGTTTGATGAAAGGTTTTTTCTTTATTACGAAGATGTAGATTTATGTGCAAGGCTTAAATCCTCTGGTTTCGGGATTGTATTGGCCCTAGGAGTGCGAGTTGTTCATGCGGCTAGAAGAAGTAGTCATCGGAATTTGAGGTATCTTGGCTGGCATTTGCAGAGCATGCTGAGATATTTCTGGAAACATTGGGGACGTCTGCCCCGTTCAGATATAACCTAAAGTGTCTTTCTGGGGTGCAGGAGCATTGTGCTCGGGTTGACCTGCCAAAGGTTTTTCGGACCAGTTAAAACTTGAGAGAATGGCTTCCTTGGGAAGAAGGAAGTCATGAAGAAGAGCAGATTTACGGAAGAACAGATGGTCGGCATGCTGCGAGAGGCTGACCGAACCTCGGTGGCAGCTGTGGCCAAGGCACACGGTGTCAGCGAGCAGACGTTGTACACATGGCGCCAACGCTTTGGTGGCATGGGTTCCAGTGATGTGAAACGACTGCGCCAGATGGAACAGGAGAATACGCGACTACGGAAGCTGCTCGCCGACCGCGATCTCGAAATCGAAGTGATGAAGGAGATCGTCGTAAAAAATGGTGAGCGTACCCGCCCGCCGCAAGCAGGTGGCCTACGCTAGGATGTAGGGCCTGTCGGAGCGGCGAGCGTGTACGTTATTGAATGTGGCGCGTCTGCGCTGCATTACGAATCGGGCAAGGCGCAGAAGGATGCCCCGGTGCTGGCGAGCATGGCCATCCTGTCGGCGCAGTATCCGCGCTTTGGTTGCCGGCGCATCCATGTGTTCATGGGGCGCCAGGGACACCATATGAGCATCGGGCATGCCTGGCGGCTATGGAGCCAGGCTGGGCTGCAAGTGCTGAGGAAACGCCCGCGGTGAAGGACTGCAGGCAGTCGATCCCGGCCGCAGGCCCCATCGGTGGCGAACCAGGTGTGGACCTACGATTTCGTGTTCGACACCACGGCCACGGGGCAGTAGTTGAAGTGCCTGACGGTGGTGGATGAATACACGCGGGAGTCACTGGCTATCGATGTAGCTGGATCGATCCGCTCGACGTGGGTCATCGAAGTGCTGTCGCAGCTGATGAGCGTGCGTGGCGTCCCGAAGGTATTGCGTTCGGATAACGGCCCGGAGTTCGTTTCCAATGCGCTGCTGCGCTGGGCCACAAACCACGGCCTAGACATGGCGCTGATCGAGCCGGGCTAGCCGTGGCAGAACAGCGTGGCGGAAAGCTTCAACGGCAAGTTCCGCGATGAATGCCTGTCGATGGAATGTTTCCGCTCACGGGCGGAAGCGAAGGTGGTGATCGAAAGCTGGCGGTGTCATTACAATGACATACGCCCGCATTCGAGTTTGGGAAATCTGACGCCGACGGCGTTCAGATTATTGGGCGGCAAGACCGCTGAAGCTGAGGCCATTCTCCAGGAATGAGTGGTCCGAAGAATCTGGGCAGGTCAGTTATGTTGAATACTCAGAGCAAAATCGTTCTGGTTATGATGCTTTTCCTCCTGCTGACAGGATGTGGAGGAGTGTTGGTGACCTATCAGGATAAAGAGCTGAGTGAAAACGATATCGCTGTTCTCGAAGGTTATCATCGTTACTATTTTGTGTATTTTGAAGAGGCGGATATCTCTTCGATTGACGGCATCAGACCTGCTGGTGTGCTTGACTTGGCAAAGGAAGCACATCTATTGCCTGGAACGCACTTGGTGGGCCTTGTTTTGCAGAATTATTTCGGGGGTGGTGGCGGGTATACAGGTTGCGCTTTTGAGGATCAGTTTGACGCTGGATATCGTTACAAGCTGAAACCGCATGGCACCCATTCAGAAGAACCGTGGTACCGGCGCCCCCCCAGTGCCTGGAAGCAGTCCATGGCTATTGAGGTATGGAATAAAGGTGTCCAGAAGGAAATACGTCAGGTGCAGATGATATGTTTTGGGGGCACCCCGGATTTTTGTCGGGAAGATAGGGATTGCATACATCACCCCGCGTCAGGTTGCGTGCAGGTGACGGGTGAAACTTTTGGAACCTGTAAGTGACTTTGGGGCCTCTGTGGCAACCATTGCAGTTTTGGTTATAAGGTGAAAATGCCAACGGACTCCACATATCTCATGACAGTATCGGACTTGCTCCACCTTCCCCGGTTCATCAGGATGGGGAGAGATGCTCCTGACAGCAGGAGATCTTGGGCTGCCCCTACACGCATGGAATGTCCGCTGATGCCCGTTAACACGCCCGTCCCCAGGTAAAATACAACGATGAATAAAGTCTTGGTCACTGGCGCAAACGGCTTCGTTGGACGTGCCTTTTGTGATGCCTTGGAACAGGCTGGAATCCAGCCGGTGCGGGGGGTACGGGGTTCGGCTGACTTCAATGAGACTGCCGTGGGCGACATCAACTCCGCAACCGATTGGAGCGCGGTCTTGTCAGGTTGTGACGTGGTCGTGCATCTGGCCGCGCGCGTGCATGTCATGCATGAGCGTGACACCGACCCGTTGGCGGCCTTTCGGGCCGTCAATACCGCCGGGACGCTCAATCTCGCCCGGCAATCGGCCAAGTTCGGGGTGCGGCGTTTCGTGTTTTTGAGTTCCATCAAGGTCAACGGCGAAGCAACGATATCGGCACCTTTTACCGAGGCGGATGCGGTTCAACCACAGGATCCCTACGCCCTCTCGAAATGGGAGGCGGAACAGGGTTTACAGCAGATTGCTGCTGCAACAGGCCTGGAGGTGGTGGTGCTGAGACCACCTTTGATCTACGGCCCCGGGGTTAAAGCCAACTTCAGGAGCCTGCTTAGCTGGGTGAATCATCGCGCGCCGCTTCCGTTGGCCGCTGTCGATAATCGACGCAGCATGCTTTATCTCGGCAATCTGGTGGATGCACTGCTGGTCTGTGCGGAACACCCGGATGTCGCCGGAAAGACCTATGTGTTGAGCGATGGCGAAGATATTTCCACCTCCGACCTGATTGGCCGGATATCTGCGGCCTTTGGTAAGCATCCATGCCTGTGGGCGCTACCGGAGCAATGGCTAACTATCCTGGCCAGGCTGGTGGGCAAACAAGCTGAAGCTGGGCGTTTGCTTGGTTCGTTGCAGGTGGATTCCAGCCGCTTTCGGCATGACACCGGCTGGGTGCCGCCTTTTACTTTGTCGCAGGGGATACAACAGACCGTGGATTGGTATCGGGGAGAGTGCTCTTGATGAGTGCATGGTGGATCCCGGCAATGGCTGCTTTTTTGACGGCATTGCTGGTGATATTTCTGCTGCTTCGCGGCGCCTTTCTTCGGGACATCGTCGATCATCCCAATGCGCGTTCCTTGCATATCGCACCCGTGCCGCGCACCGGTGGGATTGGCCTGATGGCTGGGGTGATGGCGGGATGGGGACTGCTGTGGCATCCGTGGCTATTCCCCCTGGCAGTAGGGGTGGTGTGCCTGATGCTGATTTCATTTGTGGATGATGTCCGTGGACTCTCGGCGGGATGGCGCTTCCTGATGCATTTTGTCGTCGCCAGCGTTTTTATCTGGATTGCGGTGTCACCAAATTCCGGATGGTTACTGGCGGGCCTCGTGGTTGTTGCCATGGTCTGGATGATTAATCTCTATAATTTCATGGATGGTTCCGATGGTCTGGCCGGCGGGATGGCGTTGTTTGGTTTCGGAGGATATGCGCTGGCGGCATGGCTGGGTGGCGATGTCGGTCTTGCCATGAGCTGTTTGAGCATCGCGGCGGCGGCATTGGCTTTTTTGTGTTTCAACTTCAATCCGGCCAGAATTTTTATGGGGGATGCTGGTTCGATCCCGCTTGGGTTTCTGTCAGCGGCGCTGGGGGTGGTTGGTTGGCAGCATGGGATTTGGCCCGTATGGTTCCCGGTACTCGTATTTTCGCCTTTTATCGTTGACGCCAGCGTGACCTTGGCTAGGCGCTTTATCCGCGGCGAGAAAGTCTGGCAGGCACATCGCGAGCACTATTATCAGCGGCTGGTGCAAATGGGATGGGGGCATCGCAAGACGGCTTTGGCCGAGTATGGGGTGATGATCGCTGTTGCAGGGAGTTCTGTACTTGTTCAGGCGCGTGCTTATCCCGTGCAACTGGCTTTTTGTCTGGGCTGGATGCTGGCATACTTGCTGGCCATGAAACTCATCGATCGCTATTGGGCAATTTTTCAGAGCAAAAATAATGCTGAATTTTAGAAATTCGCGCACTTTTCTGGCATTTTTCCATGATATGGCTGCCGCTGGCGGTGCATGGATTTTGGCCTATTTTCTGCGATTTAATTTCTCGATTCCAACAGAATATTTCCAGTCTATGGTTCAAGCCGCGTTTTGGGCGATTCCATTGCAGGTGATGGTGTTCTGGAAATTCGGGCTGTATCAGGGGGTTTGGCGATTTGCCAGCATTCCAGATCTGAAGCGTATTCTTGCGGCTGTAGGCGTAGCTGCGCTTGGCGTTGCTGCGTTGTTGTCGATGTTGCATGCGCCAGTGCCCCGTTCTGTGTTGGTGCTTGATCCGCTTCTCCTGGTGTTGATGATGGGCGGTAGCCGATTTGCCTATCGAGCCTGGAAGGAGCACAGGCTGTATGGCCTGATGGAAGCGCAGGGCAAACCGGTCCTGATTCTTGGCGCGGGCGAAGCGGCTGCGATGCTCGTCAAGGAGTTTGTACGCAGTCCGGACTGGCAGGTGGTGGGATTGTTGGATGATCAGGCGGATCTGCATCATCGCCAGATCCATGGTGTGAAAGTGCTGGGGTTTTTGGGAGAGCTGGCGGAATGGAGTGCATGTACTGGTGCTGCGCATGCCATCATTGCCATGCCGTCAGCCAGCCATCGGGATCGGCGGCGGGTGCTTGAACTCTGTGCCGCAGCCGGTGTCGAGGCGTTGACGGTGCCTTCCTTTGACGACTTGATCAGCGGTCGGGTCAACATTTCACAAGTGCGGCGGGTCGAGGTGGAGGATCTGCTGGGGCGCGATCCGGTGCAACTGGATGATGCCGGTCTGCATGGTTTGATTAGTGGCCAGGTGGTCATGGTGACCGGGGCGGGCGGTTCTATCGGCGCGGAACTTTGCCGGCAGATCGCACGCTTCAATCCGGAGTTGCTGGTGCTGTTCGAACTCAACGAGTATTCACTGTACAGGCTGGAACAGGAATTCCGCGAGGCTGCCCCGCAGCAGCGGATTGCCTGTGTGATTGGCGATGTGAAGAATTCCGGGCGGGTATTGCAGGTGCTGCATCGTTTCGCGCCGGCAGTGGTTTTCCATGCCGCCGCCTACAAGCATGTGCCGCTGATGGAGTGGGAAAACGTCGCCGAGGCGCTGGCCAACAACGTAGTCGGCACTCACACGGTTGCGGCGGCCTGCAAGGTGGCCGGTGTCCCCAAGATGGTGCTGGTTTCAACAGACAAGGCAGTCAACCCGACCAATGTCATGGGGGCCAGCAAGCGATTGGCCGAAATGGTCTGCCAAGGATTGCAGGAGGCGGATAGTACGCGTTTCGTGATGGTGCGCTTCGGCAATGTGCTGGGGTCATCCGGC
>DAIDAS010000154.1 GCA_027310505.1 bacterium | reverse complement strand
GGCAAGCTCTACACCCTGGTTTACGACCGGGTGGTTGCCAGGATGATCGATCCAGTCGAGAAGAAGCCCTTGTTCAACTTTCTTCCCGGGTCGACTGCTTATTCCATCTCCACCGTCGGCTGCAACCTGCGTTGTGCCTTCTGCCAGAACTGGGATATTTCTCAATGGCCCAAGGAGCACCTGCCCAAACACGTTGAAGAGCGAGGGCAGGGGCCATTGTGCCCCACGCTGCTCGCAGCCGAACAGACCATCCCCGGCGAGGCGGTGACGCCTGAAGAAATCGTGAACGGGGCACTGCGTGCAGGCGCCTCATCCATCGCCTACACGTATACCGAACCCACCATCTTTTATGAACTGGCCTACGATACCGCCGTGCTGGCGCGTGCCAGCGGATTGAAAAATATCTTCGTCAGCAATGGCTTCATCTCTGAGGCACCGTTGCGGCAACTTGCCGGAGTGCTCGATGCCATCAACGTGGATCTCAAGTTTTTCGCTGAAGAAAGCTACCGCCGCATTAGCCGGGCCCGTTTGCAACCCATCCTGGATGCCATCCGTCTCTATCATGACCTTGGGGTGTGGGTCGAGGTGACGACCCTGGTGATTCCCGGTCTCAACGACTCGGAACTGGAACTGCGGGGGATCGCGCAGTTTGTTCGTTCCGTGGGTGCCGAAGTACCTTGGCATATCTCGCAGTTCTATCCAGCCTACAAGATGGGGAACTACCCCGTCACCCCGCTCGAGACGTTGCGCCGTGCGGCGCAAATAGGCCGCGAATGCGGTCTGCGCTATGTCTATGAAGGCAACGTTCCGGGCGAGGACGGCGAAAACACCTATTGCTACCATTGTCGCGCCCTGCTGATCAGGCGCTATGGCTTCCACGTCATCTCCAACCGCATCCGTGAAGGATGCTGCCCGGATTGCGGAACGCGGATTGACGGGGTGGGCATGAACGGCAGAACGGATGCCAATCGGAAATGATCAAGAATCGACCTTTCCGTGAACGGCTGGGATTTGCTTGCGCTGGCATCGGCGAGGCCTTACGCGGCGAGTCTAGCTTTCGTGTGCAGTGCTTTTTTGCGCTGCTGGTGGTCGCCATCCTGGCATGGCTGCAGCCTTCCGCGCTGTGGTGGGCGATGATCCTGAGCGTGACCGGCCTGGTACTGGCGGCAGAACTGATCAACACCGCATTGGAGCGGGTGATCGACCATCTCCACCCCGAGCATCATCCGATGATGAAGGTGGCCAAGGACTGTGCTGCCGGTGCCGTACTGGTTACTGCCCTGACTGCCACAATAGTATTCATCGCTTTTCTGGTGGCGGCAGGAAATGGTGCAATACGCTGACCCTGACTCAAGGACTCTCAAGCGACGACACCGATGGCAGCATGTCATCCAGGGTACGCCAGTCTCGTACCTTATCGTGGTGCTGGGCATTCTGTCGGCGGCGGCTTCGATCGGGCTGCTGGTGGAACTCATCGAGGAAATCTGGATCGACCATGCGCTCGGCGTTGTCGATCTAAACGTCTTTTACTGGTGGCAAAACCTGCGATCTCCGTTGCTTGACCAGTGGTTCGTCATCATCACTCGCTTGGGCAATGTTCCAGCGTTACTGGCGGTTGCAGTTGCGTGCGGAGCGATGCTGCTGCTTGCGCAGCGCGGTTTCGACGTGCTTGCCATGGTGGGCTGTTTTGCCGGTGCCGGCATGACGGTGCTGACCCTGAAATGGATGCTCTACCGTAACCGGCCGGTCCCTGCCGTGCCATTGATCTCCGAAAGCAATCCGGCTTTTCCCAGCGCGCATGCATCCCTGAGCCTGGTGATTTACGTGTTTGCCGCCTATCTCATCGCGCGGGAACTGAGAAGTACCCGCAACTGCCTGTTGGTGCTGGGCGCAGGCTTGGGATTGGCATTCATCATCGGCCTGAGCCGCCTGTATCTGGGCTTGCACTGGTTCAGCGACGTGCTTGGGGGATATGCGCTGGGAGGTGCGTGGCTGGCGCTGCTGGTGACCATTGCTGAATTACGTCGTGTCGATCAGCCGCCTTTGGAATATTTCCATCTGCATCAGGCAGCCATGAGGTGCGGGCTGGCCCTGTTACTTCCTGCGCTTCTCCTGTTCCTGGGGTTGTACGCTCTAGGCAGGCTGGATTGGTAGTTTTAAGCAGGCGTCAGGTGTTACGGATTCTTGCCATCGCCGCCTTCGTCATCGTCCAGCCATGCGCTTGGGCTGACGAGTCGGAAAAATTCTCCACCGAACGCCGGGCTCTGGTGTCTGAAGTCATCGCACTGGCAAAAGAAACGCAATCGGAAACCGGCCAGGGGGCGTTGTCAAATGACGTCATGAAGGCGATGGGAAAAGTCCAGCGTCATCGCTTCGTGCCGCCGGAGCTTGAGCGCTACGCCTACCACAACCGGCCGCTGCCGATCGGTTACGGCCAGACCATCTCGCTGCCTTTTCTGGTAGCCTACATGACCGATCTGCTGCAAGTGGACAAGGACTCGAAAGTGCTTGAAATCGGCACTGGTTCCGGCTACCAGGCGGCGATCCTGGGTGAACTGGCAAAGGCGGTCTACACCATCGAAATCATTGCACCGCTCGCCACCCGCGCTACCGCAACGCTCAAGAACAATGGTTATGCCAACGTCGAGGTAAAGACGGGGGACGGCTATTATGGCTGGGAGGAACACGCGCCTTTCGACGCCATCATCGTGACCGCGGTGGCGAGCCATGTGCCGTCGCCGCTGATCCAGCAACTGAAGCGCGGCGGACGCATGGTGATCCCGCTCGGCAGCGGTTTCATGCCGCAGCAGCTGGTGCTGGTGGAAAAGGACGGTCAAGGCCGCGTGCGCACGCGTGAACTGCTGCCGGTGCAATTCGTGCCGCTGACTGGTGGGCACTGAGCCATGCCAAGGCCACCGCTCATTGCAATGGCGCTTGTTTCAGCGGGGGCGCTCGCCTACGAAATTCTGCTGATGCGCCTCTTTTCCATTATCCAGTGGCATCATTTCGGCTACATGATGATCAGCCTGGCGATGCTGGGCTATGGTGTCAGCGGCACGTTGCTGACCCTGTTGAGCGAGCGCCTCCTGCCACGCTACGGCGCTGTGTTCACGCTCTGTGCGGCGGCATTCGGCATCTGCGCAACGGCAGCATTTCTCCTGGCGCAGATGTTGCCGTTCAACCCGCTGGAAATCTTCTGGGATGTGCGGCAGCCGCTCTACCTGCTGCTGGGCTACCTGCTGCTTTCGATTCCCTTCCTGTTCGCCGCCAGTTGTGTGGGGCTGACCTTCGCCCGCTATGGTGCAGTGGCGCACCGCATTTACAGCTTCGACCTGTTCGGCGCCGCTGGCGGATGCCTGCTGATCGTGCTGCTGCTGTTCCTGCTGCCGCCGATGGCGGCCCTGCGTGCGATCGGCTTGCTGGGCCTGATGGCAGCGGCGCTCGCAGTGTGGCAGTTCCGCCTGCAGCCACGACTGTTGCTGCCGCTGCTTGCAATCATGGCGCTTGTCATGACGGCAGGCCTGCCGTCAGCCTGGAGCGAATTGCGTATTTCCCCATACAAAAGCCTGAGCCAGGCCCAGCTGGTGCCAGGTACGCGCGTGGTGGAGGAGCGCTCCAGCCTGCTCGGATTGCTTACCGTGGTCGAGAGCCCACGCGTGCCGTTCCGCCACGCGCCGGGGCTGAGCCTCAACGCCGCCCAAGAGCCGCCGCCGCAGCTCGCGATATTTACCGACGGCGATGCGCTCACCGCGCTGACGCGCTTCGACGGGCGGCTGGAGCCGCTGGCCTACCTCGATCAGACCACTTCGGCGCTGCCCTATCATCTGCTGCAGCCGCCGCATGTGCTGGTGCTGGGCGCCAGCGGGGGCGCCAGCGTGCTGCAGGCGCTGGTCCACCACGCCCGGCAGGTGGAGGCTGTGGAGGCCGACGCGCGTATGGTTGGAGTGGTGCGCGAGCGCTTTGCCGAGTTCAGTGGCAATCTGTACCGTCGGCCGGACGTGGTGATCCATGTCGCGGAAGCGCGCGCCTTTGTCGAGGCAACCGATGCGCGCTACGACCTCATCCAACTGGAATTGATGGATACCTTCGGCGCCGCCTCGAGCGGACTCTATGGTCTAAGCGAGAGCTACCTGTTCACGGTGGAAAGTCTGCAATCCTATCTCAGACACCTGACGCCGGGTGGCATGCTGGTGCTGACGCGCTGGATCACCTTGCCGCCGCGAGACCTGCTCAAGCTTGCTGTCACTGCGATTACCGCGCTGGAACGTGAAGGCGTTGCCGCACCCGGGCAACGGCTGGTGCTGATTCGCGGCTGGCAAACCGGCACGTTGTTGGTGAAGAATGGCGAATTCACCGCAAACGAGATCGCCGAAATCCGCGCCTTTGCCGAGGCGCGTTCGTTTGACGTGGAATGGCTGCCTGGCTTGGCGCGCGAGGAAAGCAACCGCTACAACGTGCTCGACCAGCCCTATTTTTACGACGGCATCACTGCGCTGGCCGGCGCGCACAGGCAAGATTTCATCGCCCACTACAAGTTCGACCTCCGCCCGCCCACCGACGACCGTCCTTACTTTTTCCACTTCTTCCGTTGGCAGACCTTGCCGGAAATCCTACGTCTCAAGGCGCGGGGCGGCCTGTCATTACTGGAGCTGGGCTACCCGATCCTGCTCGCCACCCTGCTGCAGGCGGTGCTGGCTTCGGCGGTGCTAATCCTGCTGCCGCTATGGCTGGGTCTGCGCAACCAGCGCGACATACGCACCACTCCCTGCAAGTCGTCGGTGTTCGCCTATTTCACGCTGATCGGCTTTGCCTTCATTTTCATCGAGATCGCCTTCATCCAGAAATTTACGCTGTACCTCGGTCATCCGCTGTATGCAGTGGCGGTGGTGCTGTGCGCGTTCCTGCTGTTTGCCGGCCTCGGCAGCCGGAGCGCGCCGCACCTGCTGGCGAAGCTGCCCACTGCGCGGCTGCCGCAGGTTGGCTGGCCGGTGACAGGCATCGCGTTGCTGCTGCCCCTTTACCTGCTCGCGTCGCCGCTGTTGATGCAGCATGGCATGGGGCTGCCCGACTTCATGCGCATCATGGTCGCGGGGGCGCTGATTGCGCCGCTCGCTTTTATGATGGGCATGCCGTTCCCGCTCGGCATGGCGCGGCTCGATACGACAGCGCCCGCCTTGTTGCCGTGGGCCTGGGGCGTCAATGCCTGTGCGACGGTGGTGGGGGCGGTGCTGGCGGCATTGCTCGCCCTGCATCTCGGGTTTACCGTGGTCACATCGCTCGCCGTGCTTTTGTACCTGTCGGCCGCGGCGGTATTTCACGACGCGACCGGAAAACGGATGGCTTGCTGACACCATGACGGACTGCACTGACAAACACGGCTACCACGCCATACTGGATGAGATTGCCCTCATGGCGCAGGAAACAAGCGCCATGACCGGCATTGCCGAATTCTCGCCGCAAGTGCTGGTCGCGCTGGGCAGCGTCCCACGCCATCGCTTTGTGCCGCCGGGGGAGGAATGCTTTGCTTGCGACAACCGGCCGCTTTCCATCGGCCACGGCCAGACCATCTACCAGCCCTATATCGTCGCCCTGATGACGGAACTGTTGCATGTGGACAAGCGCGACACCGTGCTGGAGGTCGGCACCGGCTCCGGCTACCAGACTGCCGTGCTGGCGGAACTGGCAGGGCAGGTTTACAGCATCGAAATCGTCGAGCCGCTGGCGCATGACGCCGCGGAGCGGCTACGGGAACTGTGCTACGCCAACGCGCAAGTACGCGCAGGAGCCGGCTATGCCGGCTGGCCCGAACATGCGCCGTTCGACGCCATCATCGTCACTGCCACCGCCACCCATATCCCGCAGCCGCTGGTAGAACAACTCAAACCCGGCGGCCGCATGGCGATCCCCATTGGCCAGCCGTTCACGACGCAGGAATTGATGCTGGTGAAAAAAGACGCGGATGGCCGTGTGCATTCGCACTGTGTGTTGTTGGTGGGGTTTGTTCCGCTGACCGGCGGGCATTCATAGATTGGTGGAACCGCCCGCAATAAGCACTGCTAACCCATGAGCCCATGGTTCGAGTCCAAATCGGGGAGCCATCTTGGGCTCGAATACCACGATTTCTTGGCCTTTATCCATATTTGCTTATCCATTGCCCGGCTACTCAACGTCGGGTATCTCTTCAAGTTGAGCCAGCCACGCCGTCGCTTCGCTATCGCTCGGGGCGCGGTAGTCGCTGCGCGGTGAGAGCGAGCCGCCCGAGCCGACCTTGGGTGCGTTGGGGATGCAACTGCGCTTGAACTGGCTGGACTTGAAAAAGCATTCGAGAAACACGGCGAGCCAGCGCTTGATTTCCCCTATCGAATATTGATTCCGCATCGCCTCTGGGATGTCGGGCCAGCTACCCTGGCTGCGGTCGTGCCATGCCGACCAGGCGAGGAAAGCCACCTTGGCCGGCGCGTAGCCGAAGCGCAGGGTGTAGTAGAGGTTGAAATCCTGCAGCTCATAAGGGCCGATGACGGCCTCGGTGTGCTGAGCGGGTTGGCCGCCGGTTTCGCCTGGAACTAGCTCAGGGCTGATCTCGGTTGCCAGCACCGTTTCGAGGATACTGCCCACTTCCGCGCCGAGCTGCCGGGTATCGGCCAGCCAGCGGATCAAATACTGGATCAGGGTTTTGGGTACGCTGGCATTGACGTGGTAATGCGCCATCTGGTCGCCCACGCCATAGGTGCACCAGCCCAGCGCCAGTTCGCTCAGGTCGCTGGTGCCCACCACCAGCCCACCGTGCAGGTTGGCGAGGCGAAACAGGTGGCTGGTGCGTTCACCGGCCTGTACGTTTTCGAAGGTGACATCGAACACCGGCTTGCCCTCGGCAAAGGGATGGCCGATATCTTTCAGCATCTGTATGCAACTTGGGCGGATGTCGATTTCATGTGACTGGCAGCCGATGGCTGTCATCAGGCGGTGTGCCTGCTGCAG
>DAIDAS010000153.1 GCA_027310505.1 bacterium | reverse complement strand
GCTCAGCGCCACGCTGGTCAGCGACCTGATTTTTCCACAACGCATGTGGGATGTCATGCTAGCCAGCGTGCGCCGCCGTTTCAGCGATTTCTCCGACCTGTTGCGCGCCAGCGCGCTCAATTCCGGGACGTCCAAATCCATGAAACCGCCACTGCTGCGTTTTATCGGCGACATTTTCAGCCTGGAATCTTTCCGCGCCTCCGCCGTGCTGGAAAACGACGAATCGCGCCTGCATCGCCTGCGGCTGAGCCAGATGAACAACGAATTCATGGAAGTCTCGACCAGCCTCCATGCCCTCGAACAGCTGCTGCGTCGACAACATCAGAGCGGCCACCCGCAAGTCGCCGCCATCCTGCTGGAGCTTTATCGGCAACTGGGCGAAGCCATGGTGCTCGACGGGCGCAGCGCACGCACCGAACAGGAGGCAGCCTTGATCAGCGGCCAGCTCGCATCTTTCCGCGCCAGGTTTGCGCAAAATCTGGTCGCCGCACGCCGACAGCTACCGTTGAGCCAGGATGAGAGTGCACGTCTTGAATTCGAGACTGGCGCGGAATTATTGGAGCGACTGGCGGACGAGTTGCATGTCTATGCGCGCACTTATGCCTCGCTCGCAACCCCAAAGAACCCGGTGCACCCCACAACTTTCCACGAGCAGCCGCCGCAGCTGGAAATGCATTTCGACCTGCTGGCCGTCACTCTGGCTGGCGTCCGTGGCGCGCTGGCGCTGGCAGTGCTTTCCGCACTATGGATTCTGACCGACTGGAGATCCGGCATCGAAGCCATCACCATCGGCGTCGTCACCAGCACCCTGTTCGCTACTGCGCCGTCCCCCCGGCGTACCATCAAGCAGTTCCTGATCGGTGCCGTCATCGGGACACTGCTGGCCTATGTCTGCAACTTTCATTGGCTGACAGAGGCGCAGGGCTTCTGGATGCTGGCGCTGGCGGTTTCACCCGGCATCCTGCTCGCCACCTGGCTGACGACACGGCCATCGGTTTCTATCGTCGGCGCCGGGACTTTCATCGTCTTCCTGATGCATATCGGCTTCAACAGCACTTATAGCGCCAATCCCGTGACGTTCATGAACGACGCCATCGCCGACCTGCTGGCCGTTTTCCTGTCGGGCGTCATGTATGGGCTGATCGACCTCAGCAACAGCCGATGGTCGCGCCAACGCACGGCCAAGGCCTTGCGCAGGCTGGTCATCACCGCATGCCGCGAACCCCTGGTGCTGCGCCGCGCCCGGCTGGAAACCGCCGCCCGAGACCTGGTGCAGCGCGCCGGCAGTGCCCAGCGCATCGGCGAAGAGCAGGATCGCGCCGTCATCGACTGGCTGCTGTCCACACTGGAAATCGGCCACGCCGTGATCGCGCTGCGCGAACACCTGCAGGAAGTGAGCGACCACACGCTTGCCGAACCACTGCACGTCGGGCTGGAGGCCATTGCCGAGCTTTATGCTGCACCTTCCGAACAACGCCGCATGGCGGCCATTCGCGCGATCGACACCGCCATGAACAGCCTCACCACCGATACCGCCAGATTAGGCCTGGCACAATCGGCACGGCGCAAGCTGTTGACCATGCTGCATTTCATCCACAGCGCGCTGCTGGACGAGGAATCCGTTCTGGCCTCGAGTGCCGCGCGCATTTCGGAGAACCCCTGACCATGCCCCGCGAAATCGCACTTCTCGACGCGCTGGTACCCACCCTGCTGTTCGCTTTTCTGGCCGCTGGCGGCATTGCGCTCATCCTGGACTGGATATTCACCCGCTACGGCCTCTACCGCCATATCTGGTATCCCGCACTGTTTCGACTCGCCACCTTCATCTGCCTGTTCGCAGCATGCGGACTCTGGATTTACTGAAAGGACTGAAGCATGAAAGACCTCGCCAAAAAACTGTTGCGACTCTCCATCACATTGGCACTGGTAGTCACAGCCGTCATCCTTGGCCACCTGCTCTGGGTACGCTACATGGATTCGCCATGGACGCGCGACGGCCGGGTGCGGGCAGATGTGGTCAATATTGCCCCTGACGTTGCCGGGCTGGTCACTGAAGTGGCGGTACACGACAATCAGTTCGTGCACCGCGGCGACCTGCTGTTCCGCATTGATGCCGAGCATTACCGCCATGCGCTGATTCAGGCACAGGCACTGGTCGAGCAACGCAAGCTCATGCTGGAAATGAAACGCGGCCAGGCCACTCGCCGCGCCGCGCTCGACGATCAGGTGATCTCACGCGAGAACCGCGAGGACACCGACCTGATCGCCTCCAGTGCTAATGCCGAATACGACGCCGCATTAGCCCAGCGCGACCAGGCCAGGTTGAATGTCGAGCGTACCGTGGTGCGCTCACCCGTGGATGGCTGGGTATCTAACCTGCTGGTGCGCCCCGGCGATTTCGCCCAGGTGGGCACCCCCAAGCTGGCTGTCATCGACCAGCATTCGTTCTGGGTTTATGGTTATTTCGAAGAGCACAAGCTGGCGTTGATACGGGTCGGCGACCCGGCCGAAATCAGGCTGCTCGGCACCGACCGGGTACTGCACGGCCGTGTGGAAAGCATCGCACGCGGCATCACCGATCGCGACAACCCGACCGATGTACGGCTGCTGGCCAACGTCAACCCTAGCTTCAACTGGGTGCGGCTGGCGCAGCGGGTACCAGTACGCATTGCGCTGGATGGAGTGCCGAAGGATCTAACCCTGGTGGCCGGCATGACCTGTTCGGTGATCGTGCATCCGGCCGGGAAACAGGCCGGGGAATTGCCGCCCTGACCAACCCGGCTTGGTCCATCAGGAAACAAACGATTCGGCGCGATGATTGTCGTAACAGCAACGCCAAATGGCGGCAAAGCATGAATGGAGTACCGGATGAAACGCTGGATCGTGTTATCGGCCGCTTGCCTGGCATTCCAGGCAAAGGCAGACATCTACAAATGCAAGGATGCCGAGGGAAAGGTCATCTACCAGGGCATGCCATGCACAACCGGGATGGTAGGCAAGATCAAGGAAGCACCCAAACTCTCGGAAGAAGACAGGAAACTCGCGCAGGAAAAACTGGATCGCATGATCGAGATGAATCGCGAGCGCGCCATCGCGCGTGAGCAAGCGTGGCAAAAGCAGCAGGAACAGGCACGCCGACTCGCGGAACAAGAAGAGCTGGCTCAGCGACAGGCCGAGCGGGAGAGATTGGAGCAGGAAAACCGGGAGCGATATTTCTGGTCTCCATGGCGACATCGAATGCCATGGTTTAACCAGAACAGGTTAAAACCTGAGCCGCATCGCGATCCGCAAGCGGGCCGTCATCACCCCCATAACGAGCCCTGACTGTGCGCCAAATAAAACGGCGCCACTATCGTTGTGATTAAGCACCGACAGCCTCTGTTATGGCCACGTCAGTCTCGCCCAGGAAGCCGCCGCTCTGGTGGGCCCAAAGTTTGGCATAGAGCCCACCCCGTTTGAGCAGGGTTTCGTGATCGCCTTCTTCGATGATGCGCCCCTCGTCCAGCACGACCAGCCGATCCATGGCGGCGATGGTGGACAAACGGTGTGCGATGGCGACCACGGTTTTGCCTTCCATCAGTCGGTAAAGGCTGCTCTGGATAGCGGCCTCGACTTCGGAATCCAGTGCGCTGGTAGCTTCGTCCAATAGCAGGATGGGGGCATCTTTCAGCATGACACGGGCAATGGCGATGCGCTGGCGCTGTCCGCCGGAAAGCTTCACGCCCCGCTCGCCGACGTGGGCATCGTAGCCGGTGCGTCCTTTGGGATCACGCAAAGCTTGCACGAACTCGTGCGCCTCAGCGCGGGTGGCGGCTGAAATCATCTCCGCCTCGCGGGCACCCGGACGCCCGTAAAGGATGTTCTCGCGCACTGACCGATGCAGCAGCGAGGTATCCTGCGTGACCATGCCGATGCTTTCGCGCAGGCTGTTTTGCGTCACTCCGGCGATATCCTGTCCATCAATCAGGATATGCCCGGATTCCACGTCGTAGAAGCGCAGCAGCAAATTGACGATGGTGGATTTACCGGCGCCGGAGCGCCCTACCAGACCAACTTTTTCACCTGGACGAATATGCAGCGAAAAGTGGTCAAGCACCTTATGGCTCCCGCCATAAGCGAAATCCACCTGCTCGAAACGGATATCGCCCCGATTCACCTGCAACGGCTTGGCATCCAGCTTATCCGTGACCAGTTGCGCGGTCGACAGGGTGTTGATACCGTCCTGCATCGTGCCGACGTGCTCGAACAGCGAGGTCATTTCCCACATGATCCAGTGTGACATGCCATGCAGCCGCAGCACCATCGCGGTCACCGCCGCCACCGCACCCAACCCGGCCTGCCCATGGCTCCACAGCCACAGCGCGATACCCGCGCTCGAAATGATCAGCACCATGATCAGCACATGGTTGAGGATTTCAACCTTGCTCACCAGCCGCATCTGCTGGTGGACGGTGCCAATGAACTCCTGCATCGCCGATTGGGCATAGGCCGCCTCACGCCCGGCGTGGGAAAACAGCTTGACCGTAGCGATGTTGGTGTAGGCGTCGGTAATGCGTCCCGTCATCATGGAACGGGCATCAGCCTGGTTCTTGGAAACTTTCGACAGGCGCGGGACGAAATACCAGAGCGCGCCGACATACAGCGCAAACCAGCCGAAGAAAGGCAGCATCAGCCAGGCGTTGAAATTCTCGACAATAGCCAGCAGTGTCACGAAATAAATGATGGCGAACACCAGAATGTCGGCAAGGATAAACCACATATCGCGTACCGCCAGCGCGGTCTGCATCACCTTGGCCGACACCCGCCCGGCGAATTCGTCCTGATAGAAACCCATGCTCTGGGAGAGCATCAGGCGATGGAAATTCCAGCGCATGCGCATGGGGAAGTTGCCGGCAAGGGTCTGGTGTTTGATCAGGGTTTGCAACGCCACCAACACGATGCTGCCGACCAGGATGCCCACCAGCAGCATCAGGTGCCCACGCTCCTGCGCCCAGAGCCGGTCAGGCGGCACCCGGCCCAGCCAGTCCACCACTTTGCCCAGTACCCCGAACAATAGTGCCTCAAAAGCACCGATGGCCGCAGTCAGCAGCGTCATCGCCAGCATCGGCCAGCGCAGTCCCCGGGTACACGACCAGGCAAACGCCCAGAACCCTTTCGACGGCGGCGCGATAGCGGCGTCAGGGAAGGGATTCAGCAGTTTTTCAAACCAGCGGAACATGACACATCCAAATGAAATAAGGGGTTAGTGCGCCTGATCTATATCGGCAGAGTCGCACCAGGTCAACGACGGCTCATCGGCTTGGCATGCCAAGCTTACTGCCTTATTCACGGCACTAACTCCGACATTCTACCCGCCAACGCGTGACCTCTGGCAGCATCCTCCCGCTTTCAGTATCCTTGTCGGCTACCTCAAGCAATCGAACATTTCATGACCATCACTGCCGAACAACGTACCCACGCACAAGACCTGCTGGATTTCATCGATGCCAGCCCCAGCACTTGGCATGCCGTCGCCACTGCCGAACGGCGCCTGCTGGCAGCCGGCTTCACGCGACTGGAAGAAGCTGTCTCCTGGAAGATTGAGACCGGAGGCCGTCATTTCGTCATACGCGGCGGTTCGTCGCTGATCGCCTTCGTGATCGGGCAGAAACCACTGGCCGAAGCCGGATTCCGCATCGTCGGCGCCCATACCGATTCACCGGGGTTGCGCCTGAAGCCACGTGCGGTGCATGCCTGCGAAGACCACGTGCGGCTGGGGGTGGAAGTGTATGGCGGGCCGATCCTGGCGACCTTTACCGACCGCGACCTGAGCCTCGCCGGGCGGGTCAACATACGCACTGCTACTGGCTTCGAGACCCGTCTGCTGCGCTTCGAGTCGCCACTGGTCAGGCTACCCAACCTCGCCATCCACATGAACCGTGAAGTCAACGAACAGGGACTGAAGCTGAACAAGCAAACCGAGCTGCCGTTGCTGCTAGGTATCCTGGAACAGGGCATCGAGGCCGGCAACCAGTTCATGACGCATGTCGCCGACAGCCTTGGCGTGGCTGAAAAAGACATCCTGAACTCCGAGCTCAATGTCTACGACACGCAGAAAGGCACGTTCTGGGGTGCTGAGCAAGAGTTCATCGCCGACAGCCAGCTGGACAACCTGGCCTCCTGCCACGCCGCACTCACGGCACTGATGGCCACAGAAAAACCGCAATCCACCGCCCTGTGCGCGCTATTCGACCACGAAGAAGTCGGCAGCGGCAGCGCCGTGGGCGCCGAAGGCAGCTTCGTCTCCGACATCATCAGCCGCATCGAAACAGGACTGGGGCTGGATACCGAGGCGCAGCACCGCGCCACGGCCAACAGTTTCTTCATCAGCGCCGACATGGCGCACGCCTACCACCCTAATTTCCCAGCGGGCTACGAGCCCAACCACAAGGTCACGGTCAACGCCGGCCCGGTGATCAAGACCAACGCCAACCAGCGCTACAGCACCGGTGCCGATACCGCCGCCCGCTTCATGCTGCTGTGCGAGAAAGCCGGCGTGCCTTGCCAGCAATATGCCCACCGCACCGACCTGGGCTGCGGCAGCACCATCGGGCCGATCGTCGCCGCGAAACTGGGCATGCCCAGCATCGACGTCGGTTCGCCGATGTGGGCCATGCACAGCATCCGCGAAAGCGCGGGGGTGCAGGATCACGGCCACATGATCGCCGTGCTGAAAACAGCTTTTGTGGAATAGGCGTTGACCCCGATGCAGGCCACTGCGCAAGGCCATGAACAAACGCGCGTCCTCATCGCCGGATACGGCGACCTGGGGAGCGCCATCGGGCAACGACTTGCCAAGGAAGGGTTGACTGTCTTCGGCCTGCGTCGCAGCAAGCACTTACATTCTTCAGATATTCTGATGCTGAACGGCGACGTCACCCAGCCCGACACGCTCAAGGGCCTGGAAGAGATTGATCCGCAAATTCTGGTCTACTGCATTGCCGCCACCGAGCAAAGCGACGACAACTACCGCGCCCATTATGTCGACGGCCTGCGCCATGTGCTGGCGGCTCTGGCACCCGCCAGACATCTCAGGCATGTGTTTTTCGTGTCCAGCTCCCGGGTCTATGGACAAACGGATGACAGGCTGCTGGACGAATCGGATCCTGCATTGCCATCGGATTTCGGCGGCCAGCGGCTGCTTGAAGCCGAGCAGCTGCTGGCCAGCCTGCCCTGTGGACACACGGCATTGCGGTTGTCCGGCATCTATGGCCCCGAGCGTACGCGCATGTTGAGTCTCGCCCGCGACCCTGCCCGCTGGCCGCCGCAAAATAGCTGGAGCAACCGCATCCACCGCGACGACGCGGCGGCCTTTGCCGTGCACCTGATCCATCGCGTCCTGGGCGGTGCAAGTGTCGCAGACTGCTACATCGTCACGGATAGCAGCCCGGCCCCGCTGCATGAAACACTCCGCTGGCTGGCCGAACGCATGGGCCATACAGCGGGTCAAATTGCGTCACCCGCACCTTTGGGCGGCAAGCGCCTTTCCAACGCGCGCATGCTCGAAACCGGGTTCCGGTTACGCTATCCCGACTATCGGGCAGGCTATGCAGCGCTGCTTGAGCAGGCACGCCAATGACCTTATTGCAGTTCTTTTCCCATAACGATCGCGGGTTCCTGCGCCTCTTGGGGTTCCGCATCCAATTGGTACTGGCCTACCAGATCACCGCGGTAGTCGTGGGCTGGCACATCTACGAACTGACCCACGACCCTTTGTCATTAGGGCTGGTCGGGCTGGCCGAAGTCATCCCCTATTTCAGTTGTGCCCTGTTCGCCGGCTACGCGGTAGACCACCATTCTCGGCGCATGTTCGGCGTGCTCTCAGGCATCATGCTGTTTCTGAACGCGTTGATGCTGGCAGCAGTCTCGGCTGGCTGGCTGGGGGGATCCCCTTCGATGTGGATCTACGGTTCGATGGTGTTCGTGGGGCTGGCGCGGGCCTTCATCGCTCCGACATACAGCGCCTTGTTCGCACTGATATTCCCACGCGAGCAATACGCGCGTGCCTCCGGGATCGGCAGCTCCGCGTTCCAGTTCGGTTTGGTGGTCGGCCCCGCCATGGGCGGCATCCTGGTTGGCTGGGCCAGCAAGACCACTGCCTACGCGGTCGCAGCCCTGCTATGTCTGGGTGCCATCGCAGCATTGCTGTCCTTACGGGTGAAAGAGCCGCCGTCGGCAGAGAGCGCTCCAGTGTTCACCAGCATCGCCCAGGGCCTGCGTTTCGTCTATGGCAACCAGATCGTGCTCGGAGCGCAATCGCTGGACATGTTCGCCGTGCTGTTCGGCGGCGCGACGGCCATGCTGCCCGCTTTTATCCATGAGGTGTTCCATTACGGGCCTGAAGGATTAGGCATTCTGCGTGCCGCGCCGGCGGTAGGTGCCGTTTTTACCGGGCTGGTGCTGGCGCGCCACCCCATCAACCTGCACGCTGGCCGCTGGCCGCTGGCTGCTGGGGGCCGTGGCGGGCTTCGGCCTGTGCATTATCGGCTTCGCCCTCAGCGCCAACTTCTGGGTTGCTGGCGTCATCCTGCTGCTGTCCGGCGCTTTTGACGGCATTTCGGTGGTGATGCGCACCACGATTCTGCAACTCGCGACCCCGGATGAAATGCGCGGGAGAGTCTCGGCCATCAACGGTATCTTCATCGGCTCATCCAACGAGCTGGGCGCATTCGAATCAGGCCTCGCGGCACGACTGATGGGGCTGGTACCCTCGGTACTTTTCGGTGGGATGATGACGCTGGCAGTAGTAGCCGCGACGGCCAGACTGGCCCCAAAACTACGCCGGCTGGAGCTGCATCAACTGCACTGAAGCAGCGGTCAGGTGCCGATCACGAAGCAGGCGCCGCTGCAGTTCAGAACGGCAACAACGCACGGATGCGGCGGACAACCTGACCGAGCTTGCTGCCATCCAGATGGTAGTGTTTGTGCAGCGGCTGACGCACATCCCAGCTGCACTTCATCCCTGCCGGAAAAGTCACCAGGTCACCTTTGCCAAACGTTACCGGCACGCCGCCTTCGGGTGTAATCACGCACTCACCTTCCAGTATCCAGGCGATTTCCTGCTCATGGAAATACCAGGGGAACACTGAAACCTCCTTCGACCAGGTCGGCCATCCTGACACGCCCAACGCGTCCAGGCGTGCGTTATCGGGATGATGTTCTACGACAATGCTGCTCATGGTGTTATCCTTGGTATGTAAATTTCGGCTGGGCGCGATCTTACCAGCTCGGAAAGATTTCTTATATAAACTCAACTGCGTAAGTTTCAGGAAAGTTTAGGTACGTACCTTAACACCATGCAAAAATACTTCTTTGCCCTTACTGTGATTCTTTTGCTCTGCGGCTGCTCCAGGCACTACCACCCTCTGGAAGCCAGTAAAAAAGCCAGGCTGGTGAGTGAGCTCATTTCCGATGCCCAGCAATGCAGCGCCTTCAAAGACAGACTCAACTCACCCGCAATGGACGATGACGGCGTGGACGCGATCTATCATGCTGCGATGCAATTGCACTGCATCAAGAAAGATGTCTAAACCAGGTTAAGCCCGGATGAGGCCTTGGGCACCATGCCCGATGATTGCCCCTCCGCATTGCTAGTGATGGGCTCACGCGCGTGAGAAACCTTGATAACCTCTTTGATGCGCTCGCGAGATCCGGCTTCCGCCGCAGCTTTCATTTGCGCGGAAAGGATCTCGCATACCTGCAGAGTAAAAGCCTGCCTCTGATACTCGCCCATGCTGCCGATTTCATCGGCAAGCGCCTCTGCCCGGCCATTATCCCCAACGACGGCAAGCAAACGCCTTTTCGCGGGCACCCTGTGTTTGTCGCCCAGCATGCAACGGCATGCTGCTGCCGCGGCTGCCTCGAAAAATGGCACCGCATCCCGTATGGTCGAGAACTGACGCCCGAAGAAGCGGCATATGTCATCAGCGTGCTGGAACGCTGGCTACGGCAAGAATTGGCGGGGACGTCTGAAGTCTAGCGCCGACAAGCAGCCATCACTTTAGACGTAAAGGCGGCATGCATAGGTGGGCTCAGTGTGCAGGGAGCTTCCGCGCGAAGTCCTACGTCATTTTGTTGGCGGAGTGGACGGGACTCGAACCCGCGACCCCCGGCGTGACAGGCCGGTATTCTAACCAACTGAACTACCACTCCAAGTTTCGTGTGAATCGGATGGTCCGGAAGCCGGCGCACCCTTGCAGGAGCCACGCCCCTGCAC
>DAIDAS010000122.1 GCA_027310505.1 bacterium | reverse complement strand
TTCCCGGTGCTGCCTCATGCAACCGCACGTCCAGGCCCTCTTCACGATAGTAGCCTCGTTCTACCGCAGCATAGTACCCGGCGAACTGGAACTGATGGTGCCAACGCAACTGGAAGTCGATCACCTGCAGCGGGCTGCCGGCAGCCAAAGCAGCGGTACTGCCGGCCAGTGGAGACAGCAGAACCGCAAGCAATGCCAAGATATATGGAGTAATGTGTTTCACGGTGTTCCCCGTGGATACTACATCCAAGACGCATACAGTCTAGCCGATTTTAGCCATTTGGGGTCTGACATGCCATATCAGGCCAAATTTCAGAATGACGCGTTAAGCCCCACTTAAGCTTGACCTCCTATCCTGCCCCCATCAAACGTGCAAAAGGAGGTCACCATGCTCCCGCTCAAAACCCCACTGACGATGGCATTAACGCTAGCTATCTTCACCCTGAACGCCTACGCCCAAACGCCACAGGAAACACTGGCAGGGCTACGCCAGCAAGCAGCCGAAACGCCCGGATTCCAAGGGTTTTCTGCCACACGTGGCGAGCAGTTTTTCAAATCCACCCACGGCAACGACTGGAGCTGTGCCACCTGCCACACCCAAAACCCCACGGTATCGGGCAAGCATGCCAAGACCAGCAAAATCATCCAGCCGATGGCGCCTGCCGTCAACGCCGAACGCTTCACCGATCAGGCCAAGGTGGACAAGTGGTTCAAGCGCAACTGCAACGACGTGCTCGACCGCGCTTGCACGCCGCTGGAAAAAGGCGATGTGCTGACCTACCTGATGTCCCTCAAATAGGAGACTGCCATGAACATGAAACACACCATTCTGATAGCCGCATTGCTTGCCGCGCCAACCGTACAGGCATCGGGCGGCGGCGAATCGTTTGCTGCCACCCAGCCCAAGTGGAAAGCCGAGTGCAGTTCCTGCCACATTGCCTACCCCCCGAAGCTGTTGCCGGCAGCTTCATGGAAAACCATGATGGGTAGCCTGGACAAGCACTTCGGCACGGATGCCAGCCTGGATGCCGCCGCCACGACGGAAATCCTCGCTTTTCTAGAGAAAAACGCCAGCCGCCGCAAGCCGGAACCTTCCGCCAAGCCGGTACTTAGGTTCACGGAAACGCGCTGGTTCCAGAGCGAGCATGACGAAGTATCCGCACGCCTCTGGAAAGACCCGCGGGTAAAGAGCCCATCCAATTGCGCCGCCTGCCATACCAAGGCAGAAAACGGCGATTTCAACGAACATAATATTCGCCTGCCACGGTAAAGGAGCACATCATGTCGCAACGCATACTGATCTGGGATATCCCCACACGGGTATTTCACTGGGCGCTGGCACTGTCATTTGCCGGCGCGTTTCTCACAGCCGAAACGGAACGCTATCGTGACCTGCACGTCGCATTAGGCTACCTGATGCTGGGCCTGATCGCCTTTCGTCTGATCTGGGGGTTAATAGGATCGCGTTATGCGCGTTTCTCATCATTCACGTTTCGGCCAGCCGAAATTGTTGAGTATCTGAAATCGCTGCTGCACCGCCATCCCAAACACTACCTTGGGCATAACCCTGCAGGTGCGGTCGCGATCTTTCTCTTGCTGGGATTAGGCCTCTTGTCTGGCATCAGCGGCGTGCTGCTGTATCTGGAAATCGGCGGCGAAATGTTCGAGGATCTGCATGAGGGTGCCGCAAACATGATGCTGGCTGTGGTCTTCATCCATATTGCAGGCGTGGCGGTCAGCAGTCTGTTGCACCGCGAAAACCTGGTACGTTCCATGATGACCGGTTTCAAGTCCGGTGAACCGGGACAAGGCATTACCCGCCCATTTGCCTGGCTGGGTGTCATAATGGCAGCCGTCATGGCCGCCTTCCTGACCTTCTACCAGCCCTCCGGCTCAGGAACGTCAGGCGAAGGCAGCACCCAGTCAATCAACCATGAAGACTAAACATGCGGATCTTGGTCGTCGAAGATGACGCCCTGTTGGGCGATGCCATCCAGGCAGGTTTGAAGCAGTCCGGCTATGCCGTCGACTGGCTGCGGGATGGCCTCGCCGCCGACCAGGCGCTGTCTACCGAGCCTTATGCTGCGGTGGTGCTGGACTGGGGCCTGCCCAGATTGTCAGGCCTTGAAGTGCTGCAACGCCTGCGCGACCGCAAGGCCGACATACCCGTTATCCTCCTCACCGCGCGCGATACCGTCCACGACCGCATCCAGGGGTTGGACAGCGGCGCCGACGATTACCTGATCAAACCCTTCGACATGGGCGAACTGGCGGCACGCCTGCGCGCCCTGGTACGTCGCGCCAGCGGCAATGCGACCCCCTCATTGAAAGCGGGAGAAGTCGAACTCGACCCAGCCGGCCATCAGGTCACCTACCTGGGCAAGCCGGTCGAACTGTCGGCCAGGGAATTCGCCGTACTGCACGCACTCATGCTCAACACCGGCAAAGTGCTGTCGCGCGCCCAACTGGAAGAAAAACTCTACGCCTGGGGCGATGAGATCGAAAGCAACGCGGTGGAAGTCCATATTCACCACCTGCGCCGCAAGCTCTCGCCAACACTGATCGAGACCATTCGCGGCGTAGGCTACCTGATCCGTTAAAAGTCCCCTGACCATGCTGCGCAAACCTTCCCTCAAGCGACACATCCTCGCCCTGACGCTCGGCGCCATTCTGCTGGTATGGCTAGCTGCCGCCGCGCTCACCTATATTGACGCCCGGCGCGAGCTGAACGAAATGCTTGACGCCCATCTGGCGCAAGCCTCGACGCTGCTGGTGGCACAGGCCTCGCACGAACTGGAGGAAATAGAAACCGAGCGTGGGCCGCTTCCTCACCGATATTCTCTGCGGGTCGCATTCCAGGTGTGGGAGCATGGCACACAACTCCGGTTGCGCTCCGCAAACGCACCCATGGAGCCGCTCACCCGGCAGCAGGGCGGGTTCAGCGACGCTGTGATACAGGGCCGTCAGTGGCGTGTCTTCAGCACGTGGGACAACACCCGCACCATGCTGATCCACGTGGCGGAACAAGCCGAGGTGCGCGACGAACTGGCGCGCGGCATCGCCTCCAATCTGCTGAGGCCCTTGTGGGTCGCCCTGCCCTTGCTGGGCGTGCTGATCTGGGTAGCGGTCCGCGGCGGCCTCCGTCCGCTGACCCGACTGACCCGCGAAGTGGAACAGCGCGCGCCAGACAATCTGGCCCCTTTGGATGCCACCGCCACTCCGGCTGAAGTCACACCTTTGATCGAACGCCTCAATCAGCTGTTCAACCGCATCGGCAACGTACTGGAAAACGAACGGCGCTTTACCGCCGATGCAGCGCATGAGCTCCGCACGCCCGTCGCCGCCATCAAGGCGCAAGCACAAGTCGCGCGCGGCGCAACCGACGAAGCAGCACGCCGCCACGCCCTCGACAGCGCCATCGCAGGCTGCGACCGCGCCACGCACCTGATCGAGCAACTGCTCACGCTCGCTCGGCTGGAAAATGCGGCCTCCGACAAGCTGGAAAATTGCGCCCTGCGAACGCTGGCAGCACGGATCATGGGAGAAATCGCGCCCGCTGCGCTGGATAAGGGCGTGCAACTGGAACTGGCCGAGGGCGAAGAAGTCATCGCAAATGGGATGCCGGCACTATTGACCGTGTTGCTGCGCAACCTGATCGACAACGCCGTGCGTCACACGCCCGCAGGCTCAACGGTGTTTGTCGAAGTTTCCAGCCTTCTGGGCAAACCCAGTGTCACCATCTGCGACGACGGCCCTGGTCTGCCGCCTGAAGAACTGGAAAAAATCTCGCAACGCTTCTACCGTCCGCTGGGGACTGCCGCGAGCGGCAGCGGCCTTGGGCTCTCGATTGTCAGGCGCATCGCCGAATTGCACGATGCGGTGCTAACCATTTCATCCAGCGAAACAAAATCCGGGTTGAAAGTCACGGTGACCTTCCCACACGCGGTACAATAGCGCCCTTTCGCATTGCAACACCGCACACCATGTCTGACAACGAACTGCTCACACTGGCCGCCAAGAAGCGCCGTACCTTCGCCATCATATCCCACCCGGACGCGGGTAAAACCACGCTGACGGAAAAACTGCTGCTGTTCGGCGGTGCAATCCAGATGGCAGGCACCGTCAAGGCACGGAAGAGTGGCAAATTCGCCACCTCCGACTGGCTGGACATCGAAAAGCAGCGCGGCATTTCCGTTGCCAGTTCGGTGATGCAGTTTACCTATGACGACTGCGTGATCAATCTGCTCGACACCCCCGGCCACTCGGATTTTTCCGAGGACACCTACCGCGTGCTGACAGCCGTCGACGCAGCCGTGATGGTCATCGATGCCACCAACGGCGTGGAAGCCCAGACCATCAAGCTGCTGGAAGTCTGCCGCCTGCGCAACACCCCCATCATCACCTTCGTCAACAAGATGGACCGCGAGGTGCGCGACCCCATCGAACTGCTGGACGAAATCGAATCGGTGCTGAAAATCCATTGCGCGCCTGTCACTTGGCCAATCGGCATGGGCAAACGCTTTCAGGGCGTGTATCACCTGCTGAAGGACGAAGTACTGCGCTTCACCCCGGGGCAGGAAAAAGCCGGGCAGGAAGTCGAAACCCTGCGCGGCGCCGAGATCGATGGCCTGAACCAGACCTGTCCGCGCG
>DAIDAS010000116.1 GCA_027310505.1 bacterium | reverse complement strand
AAGCGCGAAGTACGGGAGTACGGACACTGCGCGGTCGTGGGCAGGGTCACCTGCGAGGTTGCCCATCACAACACGGCCTATGAGCGCTTCACCCCGGAAGGGCCGGTGGCATTGCTGCCGGATGGCGAACGCAGCTTTGCGCTGGTGTGGACGGCCGACCCCGCGACGGCCGAAGCGCTGTGCGCGCTGGATGAGCCGGACTTTCTCGAACGTCTGCACCGCCATTTTGGCGATCGTGTCGGCCGTTTTCTCGCCATCACTGGTCGTGCGGCGTTCCCGTTGAAGCTGATTACCTTGCGCCCGGTCACGGCGTCACATCTGGCTGTCATCGGCAACGCCGCGCAAACTTTGCATCCGGTGGCAGGGCAGGGCTTCAACCTCGGCCTGCGCGATGCTTGGGAACTGGCGCTGACCCTCCGCGATACCGCGCCTGAAGAGGTTGGCGGAGCCGACATGCTGGCCCGCTACCGTGCCCGCAGGCGTCTGGATACCGGCGGCGGCATCTTTTTCACGGATTTTCTGGTGCGTGCTTTTTCCAATGACCTGCCAGGGCTAGGTATGGCGCGAGGCGCCGGATTGGCGCTGCTGGACCTGCTGACGCCCGCCAAGCGTTTCGTGGCGCGCAAAATGAGTTTCGGGGCGAACGGATGAATGTGCAGAGCGATTTTGACGTGATCGTGATCGGCGGCGGGCTGGTTGGCGCCGCCTGTGCGCTGGCGCTTCAGGGTAGCGGCCTGCGCCTGGCCTTGATCGAATCGGGCGCCGTTCCGGCACTGCCGCACGACGATAGCTGGGATAGTCGCATCTACGCTATCAGCCCTGGCAATGCCGAGTTCCTTTCCCGTCTGGATGTCTGGACAGAGCTGGATCAGCAGCGGATCGCACCGATTGAGGAAATGCGCATCTGGGGTGATGACGGAATTTCCCGGCTGGATTTCAGCGCCTACGAAGCCGGAGCTGCAACGCTCGGATATATCGTCGAAAGCCGATTAATGCAGGTTGGACTGTGGGCAAAGCTTCAGGCAGTCTCCGATATTGCCCTTTTCAGCGAGGTGCGCTGTGCCAGCCTTGAACTACAGGATACGGCTGCAACCCTTACGCTGGCCGATGGTCGCGTGCTCACGGCAAAACTGGTCATCGGCGCGGATGGCGCCAACTCTTGGGTGCGCGCGCAAGCTGGGCTGGGCGTGACCACCAACGACTACCGCCAGTTGGGAGTAGTGGCGAATTTTGCCACCGAATGGCCCCATGGCGATATCGCCCGTCAGTGGTTCCGCGGCGATGGCATCCTCGCATGGCTGCCTTTGCCCGGGAATCGCATCTCCATGGTCTGGTCCACCATGGCGGAGCATTCGAAGAAACTGCTTGAAATGACGCCTGATGGCTTGGTACAGGCGGTTGCCCGGGCGGGTCATGATGTACTTGGCGACATGCGGCTGCTGACACCCGCCGCTGCGTTTCCGCTGCGATTGCAAAATGCCGAGGTCATGGTGCGGCCGCGTCTGGCGCTGGTCGGCGATGCAGCGCATCTGGTGCATCCGCTGGCGGGGCAGGGCGTCAATCTCGGTTTTCACGATGCCGAATCCCTGGCGCGCGTATTGTGCGAGCGCGGCCTGCAATCGGATGTGGGGGATTACGCATTGTTGCGCCGTTACGAGCGGGCGCGCCAGATGGATATCAAGGGGATGCAGGGCATGACGGACAGCCTGCATACCTTGTTCAACAGCAAGTTGCCGGGCATTGGCCCGCTGCGCAACTGGGGCATGAGTTTTACCAACCGCCAGCAATGGCTCAAGCGGCACCTGATGGCGCACGCGATGACATGAGGAAGAAGACGATGTTGAAAAAAATGGTCGGCACATTGCTGGCAGGAATGCTGACATTAAATGCCTGGGCGGACGAGGCTTCGTTGAAAAAGACGATTGAGGCGGCATACCCCAAGCTCAAGGTCTACAGTGTGACCAAGACGCCGTTCAACGGGTTGTATGAAGTGTTTCTTGGGGAGGAGATTTTCTATACCGATGAAAAATTCACTTATTTCATCGTGGAAGGTCGGCTGATCGATTCCAAGACGCGCAAGAACCTGACCGCGGATCGCATGGAAGAGTTGACCAAGATCGATTTCAATACCCTTCCTCTGAATCAGGCGATCAAGGTGGTCAAGGGCAACGGCAGCCGCAAGCTGGTGGTTTTTTCCGACCCTGACTGCCCATACTGCAAGCAGTTGGAGCAGCAATCACTGGCGGGTCTCAATGATGTGACGATTTATACCTTCCTGTTCCCGCTGGAAGGGCTGCATCCGGATGCAGGGAACAAAGCCAGGGCGATCTGGTGTGCGCCTGACAGAACCAAGGCCTGGCAGGACTGGATGTTGAACGGACAGTTGCCCAAGACGGCCGGAACCTGCAATAACCCTGTACAGGACAACGCCGATCTGGGGAGGCGTCTTGGCATTCGTGGTACGCCACTGCTGATTTTTGCCAATGGCAAGCGGATTTCCGGCGCGGTTCCTGCGCAAGAGATCGAGGGCCGGCTGGTTCAATCGAAATAACCGACTGCCCCCCGCAAAATCCCTGCCCTGCCGCGAGGGCAGGGCAGGGTTAGACAACCTGGCCCATCTTGAAGATCGGCAGGTACATGGCAATCACCAGGCCGCCGATCAACCCCCCGAGCACGACCATGATGACCGGTTCCATCAGGCTTGAAAGCGCTTCCACCGCATCATCCACTTCACCTTCGAAGAAGTCGGCCACCTTGGAGAGCATGGAGTCCAGGGCGCCGGATTCTTCGCCGATGGCCACCATCTGCAACACCATGTTGGGGAACACCTCGGAATTCTGCATGGCAACCGTTAAGCTGGTGCCGGTTGAAACTTCGCTTTGAATCCTCTTGGTTGCCTCGTAATAGACGCGATTCCCCGAAGCGCCCGCGACTGAATCCAGTGCGTCGACCAAAGGTACGCCCGCTGCGAACATGGTAGAAAGTGTTCTGGCAAAGCGCGCGACGGTGGCCTTTTTGATGATCTCCCCGAACACCGGTAGCTTGAGCATCAGGCGATCCATGGTGGCCTGCATTTTTTCAGAGCGCTTCCAGGTGTAGAGGAAAAACCAGATGCTCCCGCCCACGGAAGCAAAAATGGCCCACCAGTAGGCAACAAAAAAATCGGACATGGCCATCACGACAAGCGTCGGCGCAGGCAGGTCGGCACCAAAGCCGGCAAATAAATCCTTGAATGCCGGAATCACGAAAATCATGATCACGGCCGTGATGATGAACGCGACGACAATAATTGAAATCGGGTAAAAGAGCGCCGATTTGATCTTGCTCTTGATGGCCTGGATTTTTTCCTTATAAGAGGCGAGCCGGTCCAGCAGGTCGTCCAGGATGCCGGCCTGTTCCCCCGCATTGACGAGGTTGCAATACAGGGCGTCGAAGTAAAGGGGGTACTTACGGAAGGCCTGGGACAGGCTGCTACCGGTTTCAACATCCGATTTGATATCTCCCAGCAACTTGCTGACGGCCGGATTGTTGTGTCCCTTGCCCACGATATCAAACGCCTGGAGAAGCGGAACGCCGGACTTCATCATGGTGGCAAGTTGCCGCGTGAATAACGTGACATCCTTGTCCGTTACCTTGCCGCCTCGGCGGCCAAGGCCGCTCTGTTTCCTGATCTTGAGGACGGTTACCCCCTGGCGGCGCAGGGTCGCGTTAACAAAGGCCTCGCCGGTTGCCTTCATTTCCCCCTTGATTTTCTTGCCTTTTTTATCCGTACCTTCCCAAGCGTAGGTAATTTCCTTGCTAGCTGAGGCTGCCATGTAATTGTCCTTATTCGTTGGTGCAGGCTTCGACTTCCTCGAGAGAAGTCAGTCCCTGTTTGACTTTGAGCAGACCGGACTGGCGAAGATCTTGCACGCCTTCACGGCGCGCCTGGTCGGCAATGTCGTGTGAAGTACCGTTTTTCATGATGATGCGACTCATTTCCTCGGTGATCGGCATGACCTGGTAAATCCCCACCCGGCCTTTGTAGCCGCGGCCATTGCAGGCATCGCAGCCGCCTTCCTTGGGGCCATACAGCGTCCAGCTGCCATCCAGTTCTTCTTCCTGGAATCCGGCGCGCAGCAACGCCTCTTTCGGAATGTCCACCGGATGCTTGCAACTCTTGCAAAGGCGCCGGGCCAGACGTTGTGCGGTAATCAGGATGACCGACGACGCGATATTGAACGGTGCGACGCCCATGTTCATCAGGCGGGTCAGTGTGCCTGGCGCATCGTTGGTATGCAGGGTGGAGAGCACCATGTGGCCGGTTTGTGCGGCCTTGATGGCGATGTCTGCCGTTTCCAGGTCGCGAATTTCGCCGACCATGATGACGTCAGGATCCTGGCGCAGGAATGATTTCAATGCTGCAGCAAAAGTCAGTCCGGCCTTCTCGTTGACGTTGACCTGGTTGACGCCCGGCAGGTTGATTTCTGCCGGGTCCTCTGCCGTCGAAATATTGATGCCGGGTTCATTGAGGATGTTGAGGCACGTATAGAGCGAAACCGTCTTGCCGGAACCGGTCGGCCCTGTTACCAGCACCATGCCGTAGGGTCGCTGCACGGCAGCGAGCAGCGCTTCCTTCTGGTCTGGCTCGTAGCCCAGTGCCTCGATGCCCAGTGTGGCGCTGGAGGGATCCAGAATCCGCATCACGATTTTTTCGCCTTGCAGTGTCGGCAAGGTGCTGACACGGAAATCGATGGCGCGCGTCTTGGATAGAACCAGCTTCATGCGCCCGTCTTGCGGAATGCGTTTTTCCGCGATATCCAGGCCCGAGATGACCTTGATGCGGGATGCCAGCTTGTCCTTGATCGCCAAGGGGGGGCGCGCGATTTCCCGCAGGACGCCGTCAACGCGGAAGCGGATACGGTAGTATTTTTCGTAAGGCTCGAAGTGCAGGTCGGATGCCCCGGCGTTGATGGCATCGAGCAGCATTTTCTGAAGATATTTGACGACAGGCGCATCGTCGATTTCAGCGGTCTGTGCGTCTACCTCGGCGGATGGCTCGTCACCCTGGATATCGAGGTCGATTTCCTCATCGACCCCCAGCGCTTTCATGCTGGTGTCGTTGGCCTCGATGATCTTGTCGATCCATCTGCCCAGTTTGTCGTCTTCCACGACGATAGGTGAGAGCGTGAGCCCGGCCTGGAATTGCACCGTATCCAGTGCGTGCAGGTTGGTGGGGTCTGACAGCGCGACGAACATGGTATTGCCGCGAACCTGCAGTGCCATGACGCGGCTGCTTTGCATCAGCTTGATGTCGATGGCCTTCTGCGGCAGATAATCTGCGTTGATGGTGTTCAGGTCCAGCAACGGAAAACCGAAGGCCATCGCCGCTGACTGGGCGACTTGTAGTGAGGGCACCTTCTTGCTCTGCACCAGTTTTGAGACGAATGGAACGCCTTCGGTGGATGCTTGTGCCTGTATGGCCTCGGCCTCGGCTTCGCTGAGGAGTTGTTCTTGCACCAGCATGCGGGCGAGGCCGCCCAACTTGATCGGGAGGGTGGCGGTTACCATTTGTCGATATTCACGAGAATTGTGCCTGCGCCCTTGACGGAAAAGCCCTTAACGAGCAAATGATGCACGTAGCCTCGCTGTTTGTAAAGATTGAGGCCCGGCAAGGGTGAATGCGACGCAGGCAACTGTATTCCCTATCTTTATTCGATTTCAACAATAAC
>DAIDAS010000114.1 GCA_027310505.1 bacterium | reverse complement strand
GAGCGCGAGCTGGAACGCTGAACCAGTGAACCTCTCCGAGAATTCGGCCAACGGCATCGGGTGGGGGGTATTGGTTCCAGCTTCGAACAGGACCACGCCTTCAGCATCTGCCCGCACCACGATGACAGGGCGAATTTTGTGCAACAGTGACGTGTCGGAGTCTTGGTTATTGTCGGTTTGCGGCTGTTCGCCCGGTTCGGATCCTCCTGAACGCAGCAGGACGAGACAGGGCAGGTTCAGTTCTGCGACGGCCGAGGGCTTGCACGTGCTGCGCCGGATCCTGAATCCCAGCGCACGCGCGGCATGGATCAGGGTGTCTTCTGAATAGGGTGGCGGGAACTGCTTGACCAACAACTCGGCATCGAAAGGCTTGCGGTTCAGGGCACAGAAACTGCCCATGACCCAGACGATGTCGTCGGTGGAAAAGGAAATGGGAGAGGGTTTGCCGGAGGCCCCGCTGCGTGTTTCGCTGACGAATCGCAGGAGCCGTCTCGGCATTTAGATTACTCCCTCCGTACCGATCTCGAACGAAGCATCCAAGGCTGTCGGAAATAATCTGCTCAACAATGCGAGCATGCCTACCGGCCGGAATGTGCCGAAGGGCAACGGAGGCGTGGAAACAGGAAAAAGATATGGCAGCGAGAAAAGCTGCCGAATCAAAAAAAGAGCCGTATCGAGCGCGCAAAGCAAGCCCAATACCCCCCATACCCCGTTGGTGGAGTGCCGTTGCATGTGTCCCATCTCTTATTGTTTTTGTTACTTTAGGTGAGACAACCTGCCGGCCGCCCCGAAAAAACTTATTTCCGGTGATATTAAATCCAAGTTTTGATGAAAGCAAACCTATCTTTACTGACAGGTTGCCCACCGAGTAAAAATCCTATAGCCCTCGCGTGTTCTCGCCACGCAGCCCGATGCGATAGAAATTAAAACCAGACGTGAATTTCGATACAGGCTTTCCAAATCCCTGCACACTTGGGTACAGTACTCCGCCATGAAATACTTATTCGTCCACCAGAACTTTCCCGGCCAGTACCTGCACCTGGTGCGCCACCTGGCTTCGATCCCCGGCAATGAGGTCGTGTTCATCACGCAGCGCAAGGATGCGAATATCCCTGGCGTGCGCAGGATCGTCTACCGGCCATCTCGGCACATCACGAAGGACGTACACCATTATCTGCGGGGTACCGAGGCCGGCATCCTGAACGGACAAAATGTCGCCCGCGCGGCACTGGGCCTGAAGAAATCCGGCTTCGTCCCCGACATCATGGTCGGGCATAACGGCTGGGGGGAGATCTGGTACCTGAAGGATGTATTCCCTAAAACCCCGCTGCTGGGGTATTTCGAGTTTTTCTATCGCGCGCAGGGCGCTGATGTCGGATTCGACCCGAGTGAGCCGCAGATATTCGATACGGCGCCTCGGGTTCGGACCATGAATCTGGGAAATTTTCTGGGGCTGGATGCCGCGGATATGGGGCAATGCCCGACCCGGTGGCAGAAGTCGTGCTATCCCGAGCGATACCACCCCATGCTGCACGTGGCGCATGAGGGCATCGATACCGAAGTGGCGGCCCCCGATCCCGCAGCCCGGCTCCATTTTCCCAAAGCGGGAATCGAGCTCACGTGCGCGGATGAGGTTGTCACTTATGTGGCACGGAATCTCGAGCCATACCGTGGATTTGCGAGCTTTATGCGCAGCCTGCCGGCAATTCTACACAGGCGCCCTCGGGCCCACATCGTGATCGTTGGTGGCGACGAGGTCAGTTATGGACAATCCCTTCCCAATGGCGAAACCTATCGACAGCACATGCTAAAGGAACTGGGGGACGCCATTGATCTGAAGCGTGTGCACTTCATGGGTAAGGTGCCTTACACAACATTCCTCAATATCCTGCAAATCTCCCGGGCACATGTTTATTTGACTTATCCCTTTGTTCTCTCTTGGTCTATGCTGGAAGCGATGTCAGCGGGATGTCTCCTGATCGGTTCACGTACTGCCCCGGTGGAGGAGGTGCTGCGCGATGGCGAAAATGGGCTGCTGGTCGATTTCTTCTCGACCAAGGAACTGATAGATCGAGTGGTGTCCGCACTGGAGCATCCGGAAGACTATCGCGATCTCCGGGAAAAAGCGCGGCGTACTGTGATTGAGAACTATGATTTGAAGTCGATTTGCCTCCCCGAACAGCTGAAGCTGCTGGAGAAGCTTGCCGATCTGCGCACCTCGGTTTAGAACCACAACCAATGCGCATTGACTTTGCAGACCGACATCCGCAAAGTACGAAAACACATCACAACATCATGATCACTACGGGAGGATCCCCATGAACAAAGCTGAACTGATCGCTGCCATTGCTGATAATTGCGGTATATCCAAATCCAAGGCTGGGCGTGTCGTTGATGCTATCACCGACACGATCGCAAATGCACTGAAGAAAGGCGAAGCCGTTCAGCTAATCGGCTTCGGTACGTTCAAAATCAATAAGCGTGCCGCACGCACCGGACGCAATCCGCAGACCGGCAAGGAAATCAAGATTGCGGCGAAGAATGTTCCTGCATTCACGTCTGGCAAGGCACTAAAAAATTCGGTGAATTAAACTCAGCGATTGCATCAGAATGCCTCTAGTGCCAGAGGCACCAACATATTAGCGAACAACTGCTCCGCGGTCATTGTCGATACCAGATCCTTGGGCAGAATAGGCCAGATGCCCATGGTTTCCAAAAACCCATACCCAGACAGCCGATGATCGGAGTCCATATCCAGTCGTGCACGCTCAAGTGTATGAATGGCATCTGTGGAATAATTCTCTGGGGAT
>DAIDAS010000056.1 GCA_027310505.1 bacterium | reverse complement strand
GAGCATGACGGGATAGCCGATCTCCTTGGCCAGTTCGACTGCTTCTTCTACGGTTTCCAGATTGCCTTCGCTGCCGGGGACGCAGGGGATACCCGCTGCGATCATGGCGGTGCGGGCCTGGATTTTGTCACCCATCTGGCGGATGACATCTGCATCCGGTCCGATGAACTTGATCCCGCGACGGGCGCAGATCTCGGCCAGTTCCGGATTTTCAGAAAGAAAACCGTAGCCGGGGTGCAGGGCGTCGCAGCCCGACGCCACGGCGAGGTTCACGATATTATGGGCGTTCAGGTAGCCGATGACAGGGTCGGAGCCAATGTTATAGGCTTCATCCGCCTTTTTGACGTGCAGCGCATGGCGATCGGCGTCCGTATAAATGGCAACCGACTTGATGCCCATTTCTGAACAGGCGCGGACAATGCGCACGGCGATTTCACCGCGATTGGCAACGAGAATTTTCTTGATCACAAATCAGCCTAATTTTTTGACACAAAAACCGTAGAATTGTACCATGCGCGGCTCATGAAAGAACAGATCACCATCAACAGCCTTGAGTTCGCGCAGAAATCTCACGAGATTCATGGTAGAATTACGCCCCGTGATTTGGGGCGGCTTGAAGACGTGCTGTTTTCTCAGGACGGAAATCTGGATTATCTGCTGCAGGGCGGTGTCAACGCCCAGGCCAAGCCTGAAATAAGGTTGCGTATCCAGGGCGAGCTGATGCTGGCTTGTCAGCGCTGCATGGGGCCGATGAGGCATCCGGTGGATATCGCGGCACGTTTCGTTATTGTGCCCGATGAAAGCATGATGCCGGCTCCGGATGATGAGCAGGATGATGTGGATTTCCTGGTGGCCGACCCGCGGCTCGATGTGATGGCGCTGGTCGAAGACGAAATTCTGCTGGGGTTGCCGATGGCGCCTTTGCATGAAACGGCAGAATGTGGCGTACCCGCCGCAGAGGCCAAAGAACAAAAAGAAAGTCCCTTCAAGGTGTTGCAGGGGCTCAAATTTGGTAAGAGTTAAGTTTATTTTATTTAGGAGTTAGCAATGGCCGTTCAACAAAACAAGAAGTCGCCGTCCAAGCGCGGTATGCATCGTTCGCACGACTTTCTGACCAACCCGCCGCTGGCTGTAGAGCCGACCACCGGTGAAGTGCATCTGCGTCACCACGTGAGCCCCAACGGCTACTATCGTGGCCGTAAGGTCATGCCTGCCAAGGGCGAATAAGGTTTAGTATCAGAAAACAGACGCGCCGCGCCTCAACGGGCGCGGCGCTTTGTTTATGGATATTACCCTCGCCATTGACGCCATGGGGGGCGACCACGGCCCCCATGTCACCGTTCCTGCGGCACTCCAGGCGCTCGATCAGCATAGCGAAATCAAGATTGTCCTGGTCGGAGTGACCGAGGCTATCGAGGCTGAGCTGCGCGCCCATGGCGCGTCGGCAGGAGCCCGTCTGCGTATTCATCACGCTACCGAAGTGGTGGCAATGGATGAATCTCCCCAGGGTGCGCTGAAGAACAAGAAAGATTCTTCCATGCGCGTGGCCATCAATCTGGTCAAGTCGGGGGAGGCGCACGCCTGCATCAGTGCCGGAAACACCGGTGCGCTGATGGCTACGGCGCGTTTCGTGCTCAAGACACTTCCGGGAATTGACCGGCCCGCCATCGCTTCGACACTGCCCAGCCGCAAGGGGCAAACCTACATGATGGATCTCGGCGCCAATGCCGATTGCACCCCGGAGCACCTTCTGCAATTTGCCATCATGGGCGCCATGCTGGTGTCCTGTGTCGAGCACAAGGAGCGCC
>DAIDAS010000053.1 GCA_027310505.1 bacterium | reverse complement strand
GCATTAGATCGGTATTTGAGGGCATCGAGAGCTGTCGGAGACGAATATGGAGGCTAGTCGCGTGATGTCGAGAATCGATGGGGGGGGCTTTGCAGGTCCTGGTTCGGCATTCAATAGAATTTGTGTTGCAACCAGATTCTCGTTTTCGAAGGTTTTTTCAGCGCGCGGCTATTTACTCTATGGAGTAGTGATTGGTTGGTTTTGCTGGGGCCGTGGATCTGGGCTGGATGCGCTGCTTGTGTTACTGATGCTGCCGTTCGGATGGGGCCTGTCGTCGTCGCGATTGTCGGTGTCGATGTTGATGGGCGGGTATTACCTTGCGAGTGCGCGTGGTTTGCCCGCTGGGACTGCAGCCTTCTTCGGGGGTAGTGCGCCTAGTTGGATTGGCTGGGTGTTTTGGTTTGTCGCCTGTGCATTGCTTACGATGCCTTACGTTGTATTGTGGGCTAAACAATCAGCCGAAAGGCCATGGCGGTTTGCTTTTGCGGTGCTATTGGCGGCGATACCCCCGTTGGGGTTGATTGGATGGGTGAGCCCGCTTGCTGTGGCCGGTGCGTTATATCCAGGGTTTGGTTGGGTTGGACTGATATTGGCACTTGGGGCAATGTCCGCTTTGGTTGCTAGATCCAGAATATGGGTGGCATGGTTTGCGGTGTTGGCTGTCATTGCGAACGTGGTGCTGTTCGGAGGGGATGTGCGCGCGCCGACTGGGTGGTCTGGGGTGAATACCAGCTTTCCGGCATTGGCGGGTGGTCAAGGTGACGATGCGGGTCAGATCTTGGCTGCGATGCAACGTATAGAGTGGGTCAAAAGATACGTTGATAGCATCCCGGCGAATAGCGTGCGGGTGTTGCCGGAGACGGTCTTGGGTTCATATTCCGGGGTTGCTCAGTATTCGTTGATGGGTGTTGATGATGCCTTGGCCTCGCGCGGCTCGCGGTTGTTAGTGGGGGCGGGCATACCACTTCCGGATGGGCGATATCTGAACTCACTGGTGGTGTTGGGTTCTCGTGGGCGCGATGGTCGTGCGGCGGTTCAAAGCATTCCTGTGCCGGTGGCCATGTGGAAGCCATGGGTGTCCAATGGGGCGAAAGCCGACGTATTCGGGCATGGCGGCATTGTTGAGGTTAAGGGAGTGCGAGCGGGAGTATTGATCTGTTATGAACAATTGCTTGCGTTTTCAGTGTTAAAAATTATGATGCAGCACCCGATGGTGCTCGTGGGTGCGGCGAATGTTTGGTGGGTGCAGGACGCGTCCATTCCGATGATTCAAAAACAGCTGATGGGTGCATTTGGGCGGCTTTTTGGGGTGGCGGTAGTGGGGGCGTTTAATTATTGAGGTTATGAATCTTGCGGCACAATAGGGAATACCAGCGTATATTCTTTTGCAGCAAAACATAACTTCTTGTCCTTGTTATTTATTTAGGTTATGTAATAATGCACTAATGATAGTGGAGGGATTATGGATGAAAACGAGCAAATCATACCAATCAAGCATGATGATCTCGCAGGATCGTATGTTGAAACGGCGTTCACTTCGGATGAAGTTGAGAGAGCCATCGCTGAAGAAAGGCGTCGTGGGATTCAAAATGCCTCATGTGCTTTTATTGGCGATATCGCTAATCGCGAATAATCAAGTTTTTGCCGGCGACGGCGGCGGTTTGGCAGGTGCTACCGAAGTCACTCAAATTGCGAATAATGTGCAGTTGGCTGAACAGTATGCGCAACAGGTTCAGCAGTTCGCGACACAATTGAAGCAATATCAGACTCAGTTGCAGAACCTCCAATTAAACCCAGCAAGTTTGATGGGAACGGATGTCTCCAGGTTAGTAAACGGGATCGGCGGGGTAATGCAGGCCGGCGAGTCGATCGGAGGGACTATGGCGTCAATTGACTCGAATTTCGCGAATAAGTATAAATCGCCATTGGCTGGAAAGTTTTCGGACAAATTTAAATTGTGGACGAATGCCAGCCAAGATACGCTAGGCGGTGCGATGCGTGCTGCCGGTATGCATAGAGATGCTTATTCGAACGATACTGCCGCGATTACCGCTTTGTTTAATAAGTCCCAGCAAAGTCAAGGCAATGTGGCGGCGCTGCAGACTCTGAGCGAAATCAATGTTGCACAGATTCAACAAATGCAGAAATCAAACGATTTGATCGCAACTCAGAACCTGGCTTCTGATGCGTACATGGCAGGGCAGGAAGCCAAGTCGCAGGCAAAGCAAGAGAACAACAGGAATATTATGGGTGATGGCACCAGTAAGTTAAAACCTGGTGAGCATTTGGGCGGGATTTAATACATAGAGGGGAGAATTAAATGAAAAGAATTCTGTTAATTATGGTAAGCGTGAGTATTGTTGGTCTGGCTGGCTGTAATCAAACCGATGATGAAAAACAGCAAGAAAAGCATGCTGATAAAGAGAATGTTAAAAAGAACATCATGGGTGATGGTACCAGTAAGTTAAAACCTGGTGAACATTTGGGTGGGATTTAAGTCGCACTTGGTTTGAAAGGGCATTTGATGAAAAAAAACATGTTTATGCTAGGGACAATAATTGCATTGATTCCGGCAATAGCCAATGCAGGCGCTTTAGATTTGCTAGATACTAATCTTCGTGGCGCTATTACTGGGGCTATGGGAGCATTGCAGACCACTGCCATATTATGGCTTTCATCATTTGTCCTTATTCAATTCCTGATTACGAATATTGGGTTACTGAAAAGTGGCGCCGATATTGAAGCGGTTTTTGGAAAACTGCTAGGAAGCTTGTTGTGGTTTGGGTTTTGTTTTTATGTCATGTCCAATGGCGGCGAATTTATCGATAAAGTAAGCAAAGGATTCTTCACTACAGCGGGGTCGATATCCGGAGCAGGGAGTTTCGATGCGGGTGGCATTATAAGCCAAGGGGCTGATCTGGCTGGTATGTTGCTAGGTAAAATAAATTCGGCTTCAGGCATTACTGACTTATTTATGCCATCCCTTATTGGTGGGCTCCTGGGGGTTGTTATTATTGCAACTTCGGCTTTAATCGCTTTTAAGGTATTTCTAATTAAAATTGAAACAATGCTAATTATCATGCTGTCTCCGCTGAGTTTCGCCTTTTTGGGTTTGAATGCCCTTAAAGATCAGGGGATAGCACCATTCAAATCCTTAATCTCATTGCTTTATCGGGTCATGTTCCTTGCCCTTATTTTGAAAACCATGGGAGGAATGTCAGACAATCTGATTGTGGTAATTAATAGCATTACGTCAGACTCAATTGATGGCATCTGGAGTACGGTATTTGCTGCCGTTATAGCATATGCACTACTAGGCTTCTTAGCCTTCAAATCAGATTCACTCGCATCTAGTCTTGCAAGTGGGAGCACAAGCTTCGGTACAGCTGACGTGGCTTCTGCCGCCGCGCTTGGCGCAGCTGCTGGAGCTGCTGTTGCAACTGGGGGTGTTGCAGCTGCAGCCGGTACGGCAAAGGGTGGACAATCTATGGGTGATTTTCTGAAGAGTCTAGGAGGTGGTGGGGGCTCGATCACCAATGCTTCAAATTCTGGTGGCGGTGGTAGGGATGCCAAACCGGTAGGGACCCCGCCCACTCCGCCTCCAAAAGCTCCTGAGCCTACATTACAGTCGCTTAGATCTGATCCAAGTCATCCTTCCCAGAAGGCGACCCCAGGCACTGGGGGTGAGAGCCGAGCAGCAATGCCGGGTGGGGATAGTTTGAAGAGTGCTGATACAGGGCTGTCTGCAGGCTCAGCCGAAATGCCGCCAACAGCAACATCAGGAACAGGATCTGGGGCAACAGCAGGGATTAGTGCGCCAGCAAGTGCTACGGATCAAAAACTTGATAAATTGCTGGACAGTCTGGGGCAGCAGGCACCTAAGAGTCCAACGTTTGGAGAACGTATGGCAGCGGTGAATGATCACGTGGCGCGGGAATCTGCTGCGACTCATGTAAGTATAAACACACACCATGCCGATTAATTTCTTTAGTCAATACGAGTCTCATATGGAGGATATATGGTCATTTTTTTACGGATTTTGATGGCTGGCATGTTGCTGATAACTGCTGGAACAGTGTCCGCTGGGCAATTCGCAGATATGGTTTGTGTGAAATACAGGTTAGGAATGAGTGATTATGGCTCAAACACTATCGGCGGAGACAATTGTGAAATTTATGAATTGCGTGTGACTGTGACATCGGATGCGGATGCAGGGCAACCTGGTGCATTTGGTATCGGAGCCCAACTTAATAGCGGTGCAATGGCCTATTGGACTGCTGCAGGTGGCTGGGGTGCCTTTAAGTCTGGGTTGGTTCCGCCTGTGGATGGGTATTATCCTGCCTTGCCAGCAAGTCAGACGTATGTGGTTTTTCATGGGTCACTGGCAAGCATGTGCGAAATGTCTGGTAGACAAAACTTTCGAGTTTATGCAGCGCACGGGATATTGACTGCTCAGAAAGGAAAAACCGTGCAAGATCTCCAAGAACTCACAACCAATATTACGGCAGACCATATGCGAAGAGTGTTTATCCAAATGGATGCCACAGCCAGAAATTCCGGAAAGGCCGGGTTGGTGTACACACATGACTGCTCTGGCATATTCGGGGCTTATTAGGCGAGGTTTTGCTGCAAAAGTTTGTACATTATGAAATAATGCATAAACAGATAAGTTAGCGAGGAATTCAATGGCATTGTTTTCTAAAAAGACTGCGGGTGTTAGCGAGGTTGGTGGCATTGATGCCCCTTGGGTCCGTGCTGGCGCTGCGCATAACGATACCTTTCTAAGGTTGACGGCCCAGGTGGCAAATTGGCGCATGTTTTCTTTCTTCTGTCTCGGCATCACAACACTTGCAGTTGGTGGATTGGTTTACGTCGGATCTCAATCCAAGTTCGTGCCAATGATTGTCGAGGTCGATAAGCTCGGACGGACCTTGGCTGTGCGCGCGTTGTCAGGGGAAGATGCAGTCAAGGATCCTAAGCGTCTTATTTATCGCGAGATGTTCGATCTGATTGAACATCTGCGGACAGTATCCACGGACGTGCAAGCCAATAAAGTGAATCTCACAAAAGGATTTTCACGTTTAACTGGTGCAGCAACTGTGTATGTGCGGACTGAATTGCGAAAAGCACCTCCTAACGAAGTTTCGCAGACCAAAACAGTCCAGGTGCAGGTTAAAACTGTTTTGCCGATCTCGGCGAATACAAACCAGATCGAATGGGAAGAACATTCATTTAATTTGCAGGGTGAAGAAATTGGGGTGGAGAAGTGGAAAGCTACGGTGGTTTACAAGCTTGCACCTCCTGAATTGGAAGAAGGAATTCGGATAAATCCGATTGGATTCTTCGTGTCGGAAATTAGCTGGATGAAGGTGTTGTGATGAGAACGAATACGATTATCCGGTTTTTGGCGGTATATGTTTTTTCCGCCAGTAGTCTATCCCATGCAGGCGCGCAGTATAACGAGCTTGAGGACGCTGCAGTTGCTCAGGCCAAAGTCTGGCAAAGTGGTGGCAAGGCTCATCCAATTATGTCTTCGGATGGCAAAGTCGTCTTTGCTTATGGGCAATCAATGCCGAAACTCACTTGCTCTCCAACCCGTGCCTGTGATGTTGAGATGCAGGGCGGCGAAAAGGTCAAGAAGGTTATCCTTGGGGATGGCGTCAACTGGACCTGGAGCGGGGCTGAATCTGTTGAACATAGCCTTCCTGTCCAACATGTGATCTTTCAGCCGCATGATACCAGTCTGGAATCAAACGTCATCATCACGACGGATCGGCGCACCTATCACATCAAACTTTACTCGCCAAAACAGGAAGGCGTATATCTAAATCGGGTTGGTTTCTACTACCCACAGGAGTTGGTGTCAGACTGGGAAGAGAAGGCAGGTGCGGCAGCGGCAGTCACGGCCAAAGAAGAGCGCCAAAATGTTATGCCGCGCCCAGTATCCATCGATAAGCTTGACTTCGATTACCGAGTGGAAGGCCGGGCGGATTTTAAACCACTGCGAGTATTCAATGATGGTGGTCGTGTCTACATGGAGATGCCGAAGGGAATCCGGGCGGAAGAAAGTCCGGTGTTGGTGTTGCTCGATGATGATAATCAGGCCATGGTTGTGAATTACCGGGTTGATACTGATCCGGATACCAGCAAGACACATTATGTGGTTGATAAGTTGTTCGCCAAGGGTGAATTGCGTATTGGTTCTGAAAAAGTTCAGATCTACTGGAAGAAGAAGGAAAAAAGTGTATGGTCTAAATTTGGCTTTGCTGGGGCTTCTCAATGACCCATCCAGCTGCAGACCCATTTGATCTTGCGTCCGGGGTGCCATCGATCGCAGGTGAAATCCGCCCGAAACCAAAGTTCTCAGATCGCATCTCAAAGCGTGTGCTCGTCGTGGGTTTTCTTTTCATTGCTGCCCTGGTACTCATTTTCATGGCCGGGATAAGTCAGATTGGTGAAAACAAGCCGCCAACCCCTGTTGCAGTGAAGAAGGTCGAAGACAAAGATGACAAAGGTATTGGCTCGTCCCCTGGGGCAGAGTTGACAGAAAAGCCAAAAATTGTCCCGCTGAATGACCAGGTTGATGTTGAGGTCACAAAGCCCGATACGGATATTGGTGGTCAGACCGGCAAAAGCCCTGTCGTTCCCAACAAATCGGTGATCCCTGAAGTGAATGGGAAACCAGAAATGAAGAATGGGAAGGCTGTTGCAACTATCATTCCCCCAACTAACGTCCCTCCAATTGGAGGCGGTAGCGGACAGATACCTAAGCAGGACACAGTCAACCCTGGGGCGAATAGTGCTCCACTAACCCCTCAGCAGCAGGCGGAATTGCAAGCAAAGCAGGATCGTATGGCAC
>DAIDAS010000042.1 GCA_027310505.1 bacterium | reverse complement strand
CCTATATCGTCCAACAGGGCAACCGGTTCCAGTTGCAGGTGGCCGATGCGGACGGGGCGAACCCGCAAACCGTACTGTCGTCTACCGAGCCCATTATTTCGCCGTCCTGGGCGCCTGATGGCAACCGGCTGGCTTATGTGTCGTTCGAGAAGAAAAAGCCTGTTGTTTTCGTGCAGTCGCTGGTCACCGGGCAGCGTCAGGTGTTGGCCAATTTCAAGGGCAACAACAGCGCACCGGCCTGGTCTCCGGACGGCAACCGTCTGGCGATCGTCCTCACGTACGGGGCCAATTCGCAGGTATACCTGATCAATGCCAACGGTACCGGTTTGCAGCAGTTGTCGCATAGCAACGCCATCGATACCGAGCCTGAATGGTCTCCGGATGGCAAGTGGGTGTATTTCACCTCCGACCGCGGCGGCAGCCCGCAGATTTACCGCATGTCCACCCTGGGCGGCGATGCGCAGCGCGTGACTTTCGAGGGTAGCTACAACGTCAGCCCGCACTTGTCGCCCGACGGCAAGTTGCTGACCTATATTCGCCGTGAAGAGGGCCGTTTCCGCGTGGCCCAGCAGGAGCTATCGACCGGACAGGTTCAATTGCTGAGCGAATCCAGTCAGGACGAATCCCCCAGCTTTGCACCTAACGGCAGAATGATTCTGTACGCAACGAACATCAACGGCAGAGGCGTGTTGTCCATCGTTTCTGCCGATGGCCGCACCAAGCAACGCTTGAGTGAGGCGGGGGGGGATGTGCGCGAGCCGGCTTGGGGTCCGTGGGCAAGGTAGCGCCAGGCCGGTACGAAATTATTTTTGTTTTTTTAACAAGGAGAGAAAAATGAACAAGAGTTTAGTGATGAGCGTTGTGCTGGTTTCCCTGCTGGCGGCATGTTCCAGCAAGCCGGTGAAGGAAGAGCCGAAGGCTGCCGTCGAAGACAAGAGCCCTGTCGCTCAAACCGCCAAGCCGGCAGCACCGATGGAAGACAAGGCGACCACTGCACCTGCTACGCAATCCGCCGTGGCCGTGAACCCGCTGACAGATCCCAACAATATCCTGTCCAAGCGCAACGTGTTCTTCGATTTCGACAAGGATGAAGTCAAGGCCGAGTACCGTCCGCTGGTTGAGGCGCACGCCAAGTACCTGGTGGCTAACCCGAATGC
>DAIDAS010000037.1 GCA_027310505.1 bacterium | reverse complement strand
GTCAGCACCAGTTTGGCGCCATAGGCGACCAGCAGTTTGCGCCGCTCGATACTCATGGTTTCCGGCATGGTGAGCGTGAGCGGGATGCCGCGTGCGGCGGCGACAAACGCCAGTGCAATGCCGGTGTTGCCGCTGGTGGGTTCGACGATCTCCTTGCCTGGCCCGAGCAAGCCGCGTTTTTCGGCATCCCAGATCATGGCTGCGCCGATGCGGCACTTCACGGAATAGGCCGGATTGCGGCCTTCGATCTTGGCCAGGATGGTCGCGGGCGCGCCGTCATGGATGCGGTTGAGTTTTACCAGCGGCGTATGGCCGATGGATAGGGAATTGTCCTGGTAAATGGTCATGATGTTCTCCTCATGGTTTAGTGTGAACACGCCCTGAGTTTTTCAGTTTTTTCTGATGAAGTGCTGATACGCACCACTTTGTTTTTGCCGGAGGATGAGCTTCAGTCTGTTCTGGAGCGCGGGCAATTGCAAAGTATTTAAGCAGAAAGCACGTTAAACGTATGTGTGCGTTCCTCGTAAATTATATTGCTAATATAGACCATCATGAATATGCATAAAAATAATATATTGTTATTTATGTAGAACCGATACTGATAAGAATTTCACGGATCATGATTTCTGAAATGCTTGGTGTGTGAGGGTGGTTTTACTGCTCGGCGTACGGCGCTAAATGACAAGCCTAAGCACGCGTGCCACATTTTCGAACAGCACGCGGTCCAGCACCTCTTCCTTGAATCCGAGCTGCAGGAAATCTTCGACCGTTTGCCTCATGGCGCGGAACGGGTAGGAGGAACCGAACATCAACTGGTCGCGCATAAACCCGTTCGCTGCTTCGACATACAGGCGTCCGCCGGGCAGGAAGATATACATGTCGGGCACGACATAAACATTCTCGTGGCGGAACGCGACCCCGATCATCTCGTTCACATAGGGGTAGAAGCCGTGATAGCAGACGATAGGCAGGTTGGGGAAGTCGCGGGCGACATTGCCAACGGCAACCGGATTGGTGTATTCCAGGCTGGGTGAGGTCGGTCCAGACATGAGAAAAACCGGTACGCCAAGTTGTGCGCAGGCGTCATAGACCGGGTAGTTGGATGGATCATCGGCCTTGAGCGGTGGGGTACCGAAGCCGGGTTCGATATTGATACCGGCCAGTTTTAGCTCATGGATGGCACGTTCGATGCCGGCAATAGCATGCGGATTCTGAGGGTTCACGGAGCCAATCCCGATCAGCTCTTCATGAGGCTCCGTGATTTCAGCAATTTTCTCGTTGGATATCTTCAGGGCCGGGGTGTCGCGGCCGACGACCACGGCCTTCGTGATCCCGGCTTCACGTACTTCTTCGACAAACGCCTCCATGGTATGGGAGCGGGTGAAATGTGTGTCATCCTTCGAGCCTACCCTGCGGTTTAGCCATTTTGCGGTTTCAAATTCCCTGGTGCCCGGCGTAGCGCCGTAAAAATCGTGCAGAAACGACGGACGGCTCCGCAGGTCCACTATTTTTCTTGTCATTACTTTCTATTCCTGAAGTTGATTAATCGGGTTGTGCAATGCAGCGATACGCCCATAGGCCAGATGAGCGGCCTTGCGTACATCCGGGTCGGGGTCATCAAGCACGGTCTCCAGGCCTTCGCCGGCAGCCAGATTGGCGATCTCGCCCAGCGCCAGCGCCACTTCTTTGCGCAGATTGCTCATGGGGTGCGCGAGCGCCTCAATCAGTGCGGGAACTGCACGGTCGTCATGGATGCGACCAAGACTACGCGCAGCCTTGAGCCTGACTTGCCAGAAACTGTCTTTCAGCGCTGCAATCAGTGCCGGTACAAGTTCGCGCAGGGCAAGCTTGCCAGCCACGGTGGCGGCTTCTTCGCGCACCAGCCAATCCGGATCGATCAGCGCCTTTTTCACTGCGGGCAGGGTGGATGCATCGGTGGCGAATCCCAATGCGCCGATCGCGGCGCGCCTGACTTCCGCATCGTTGTCGGTTGCCGCCAGCGCAACTAGTCTTGGCAACGCAGCGGGGGCCTTGAGCCACCCCAGTACTGCGACTGCTTCCCTGCGAACGCTGGCATGCAGGTCTGCCAGCGCATGAATGGCTGGTAGCTCGGCGGCCGGCAGCCGCAATTCGCGCAGGGCGCGGAAAATGGCAGTACGCACCTCGCCATCGGCATGTGCCGCGTGTTGCAGCAGCAGCGTGCCGATGGCGGTGTTCTTCATGGCGCTTAACGACAGGGCGGCTGCTTCGCGCACGGACTTTTCCTCGTCCTGCAATGCGCCCAGCAGACCGGTCACAACCTCGGGAGTGTCCTGTGCTTCAAGCAATCGCGCGGCTTCCAGACGTACCTCGACAGCCGGGTCGGTGAGAGCGCGGGCCAGGAATGCCTCTGCTTCTTCCGGGTCGATTTCGTCCAGCAAATCGATCAGCGCGATGCGGCGGACAGTCGGGTCGGTGTCGATGAGACGTGCGGCCAGTTCCGGCGTCAGTAATGACAACAGATCAGCGTTCATGGCGATCACCGCAGCAGATAGGGGATGTCGACGCGGATGGCCTGGGTCGGGCAATCCTTTTCGCAAGGCAGGCAGTACCAGCATTCGTCGTATTTCATGGTGGCCTTGCCGGTTGCCGGGTCAATGGCCAGCACATCCAGTGGGCAGACGTCGATGCAGACGGTGCAGCCT
>DAIDAS010000033.1 GCA_027310505.1 bacterium | reverse complement strand
GCCGGGCATGCTTGACGACGAATGCGAAGTCAAAACCAAGACACGGCAGGGTAACCTCGGAACCGACCTGCCCACACTGCTCGCTATTTTGGACACTGACGGCTTTTAGGCGTCTACCCACAACTTTTTCCGGATACCCATAATTTTCACCCTGCTATGATAGCCTTTCACTTTTGAGAGTTCACTCAGCATGAGTCAATTTACGCATTTCAACGAAGCCGGGCAGGCCCACATGGTCGATGTCGGCGCCAAGGTCGAGACGCATCGAATCGCGCGCGCCGGCGGCAGTATCCAAATGCGACCGGAAACGCTGGCGATGATTCTGCAAGGCGATGCCAAAAAAGGCGATGTGCTGGGGATTGCGCGGATTGCCGCCATTCAAGGTTCCAAGCGCACCGCCGAGCTGATTCCGCTGTGTCACCCGATCAGCCTGACCAAGGTTGGTGTGGATTTCGACATCGACCAGCCGGCCGCCGCCATCCATTGCACTGTCACCGCGGAAACCGTGGGCCGCACCGGCGTGGAGATGGAGGCTTTGACCGCGACCAGCGTGGCGTTGCTTACCATCTACGACATGTGCAAGGCCGTCGATCGCGGCATGCAGATCGTCAATATCCGGTTGCTGGAAAAAGCCGGCGGCAAATCGGGGCACTGGACCACACAAGGCTGATCAGGCTGGATGCTCGGCCTTGGCAAAGCAGGCGCAAATCCGGACGCCACGGCCTTCTGCGCCATCCTCCAGCCTGATGGAGGCGTGATGGCGGGTAGCGATCTCACGCACGATGGCCAACCCGAGACCGCAGCCCTCCTCGCCCGTACCCAGTATCCGGTAAAAACGTTCGAACACACGCTCCCGCTTTTCCACAGGGATGCCGGGGCCATTATCTTCCACGCACAACAAAACCTCGGTCGCCGAATCGCGTAGCGTCACCGTCACGCAGCCGCCGGCCTGGGTGTAGCGTATGGCGTTATCGATCAGGTTGGAGATCAATTCACGCAACAGGACAGCATCGCCAGGCACCGTGCAATCGGCTGCTTCACATTCGAATCCCAGGTCGATCTGCTTGGCCAGGGCGGCCGGCACCCAGCTGCTGGTGATGTCTCGTGCCAGTTTTTCGAGATTCAACGGATCCAGTTGCAGCGAATCCACCGCCTCCGGTTCGATACGTGCGAGCGTCAGTAATTGCGTGATCAGGTGAGACAGATTATCGCTGCTGGCCAAAATGTGCTGCAGGGCACGTCTGACCTGCTCTGGATCCTGTTGTTCACGCAGTGCGATCTCGGCCTGGGTTTTGAGTCCGGCCAGCGGCGTACGCAACTGGTGCGAGGCATCCGCGACAAACCGCTGCTGCTGCGCCAGTGTCTGCTCCAGGCGTGCCATCAGGTCATTCATGGCTTCCACCATGGGCTGGACCTCTCTGGGGGAGTCGGCCACATTCAGCGGCGCCAGGTCGCGGTGCGAACGCGAGGTGATTTCTTCCCGCAGGGCATCCAGCGGTGACAGGCCGCGCCCCACGCCACGCCAGACCATCCAGGCGGCAATCAGCACCATCAGCAATTGCGGCAACACCATGCCAATGAC
>DAIDAS010000026.1 GCA_027310505.1 bacterium | reverse complement strand
GAAACTGGCCGCGTGCAGCGTCTGCGCCAGCAACATCACCCATAACCAGCGCACGCCCCAGCCGATCATCAGAAAGCGCAGCGTGGCCAGGATAAAGCTCGCCAGCAAAATGCGCTGCAGGCTGAAGCGCGCCGACAGGCGCGGCATCCACAGGAACACCAGCACCTCGCAGATCACTCCCAGCGCCCACAGCCAGCCGATGGCGCCCTTGCTGTAGCCGTGATCCACCAGATAGATCGAGTAGAAGGTGTAGTACACGCCATGTGCCGCCGCCATCAGGAAGCAGGCGGCAAGAAATGCAGCCACTTCCGGGCGGCGCACAATATTCCACACCGGAAGATCGTCGGTATGGTGCGGCACGATGCGCGGCTCGGGAATATGGCGCGAAAACAGCAGCACCCCCACTTTCAGCCCCAGGACAACCCACATCAACGCCCGCACTGGCGCGTAGTCCAGCACATATCCCAGCACGATCACCGCCACGATGAATCCGATCGAGCCCCACAGGCGGATGCGCCCGTATCCTTCCGCCCCTTCGCCCAGATGGCCCAGGGTAATGGCCTCGACCAGCGGCAGCGAGGCGCTCCAGAACATGCTCATGGCCAGCATGACCACGAACAGCCAGACAAAGCTTGCTCCGGCGAACACCCCCAGATAACTCAACATGCTCAACAGCGCCGCCAGCTGCACGACGGCAACGCGCCGCCCGGTGTGATCGGCAAGCCACCCCCACAAGTTGGGCCCGAAAATGCGTGCCACCTGCAGCAGCGACATCAGCACGCCGATCTGGAACGCACTGAATTCAAGCGATTTGAGGTAGAGGCTCCAATAAGGCGTGAACGCCCCGACAAAGGCAAAATAGATAAAATAGAAGCTGGAGAGTCTCCAGTAAGGCAGGCCATGCATGGCTAGCATTTTACCTGCGATGCAGCCGGTCTCCTGAGTAAAAAATCATCGCGAACGCTACAATGCCCATTCATGCCGACACCCCACACTGAAAAAGCACTGGTCTGGTTCCGTCGCGATTTGCGCGATTTCGACCACGCGGCGCTATCCCACGCCCTGCAGTCCGCGAGGCAGGTTTACTGCGCTTTCGTCTTCGATACCGATATTCTCGGCAAACTCGTCGACAAAGCCGACCGGCGTGTCGAATTCATCTGGGAAAGCGTACGAGAGCTCAAACACGCCCTGCAGGACAAAGGCGGCGACCTCATCGTGCTGCACGGCCCGGCACGCACCGAAATCCCGGCGCTCGCAAAACGCCTGGACGTTGGGGCCGTGCATGCCAACCGCGACTACGAATCACCCGCAGCGCTTCGCGATGCTGCGGTAGCCACATCGCTGACCTCAGATGGCATCAGCTTTCACCTTCACAAAGACCAGATCATTTTCGAGAGTGAGCAGATACTTACTGCCGAAGGGAATCCCTATCGGGTATTCACACCGTATCAGCGGGCTTGGCTGAAACGGCTGACTGCCGAAGACATGGCCCCTTTGCCAGTAGCAGCACATGCATCATCCCTGGCACGCCCGGCATTTCCCACGCCCTTGCCGTCGCTGCAGGCGATTGGCTTCGAACGCACCAATCTGCCCCGACTCATGCCCACCGGCATGTCAGGGGCTGCTCAGTTGTTCAAGAACTTCCAGGAGCGTATCGACGACTACCATGCCACCCGCGACTACCCAGCGACCAAGGGGCCATCTTACCTCTCTGTACACCTGAGATTCGGCACGATTTCCGTCCGCAGTGTCGTCGGTTACGCCTGGCAAATAGGGGGGCGCGGCGCCGAAACCTGGCTCAACGAACTGATCTGGCGCGAGTTTTAC
>DAIDAS010000020.1 GCA_027310505.1 bacterium | reverse complement strand
TGCACCACCCGCAAATCGGCACCATGATTGAGCAAATGCGTAGCAAATGCATGCCGCAGCACGTGCGGCGACATGGGCTTGGTGATGTCCGCCAGCAGCGTATAGCGCTTAATCAGGTACCAGAATGCCTGCCGAGTCATTGCCTCGCCGCGCTGGGTGACAAACAAACTCTCGCTTAACCGTTTTTCCAGGATCGATGGGCGCGACTGCCCGAGATAACGCCTGATCCAGTCCAGAGCCTCTTCTCCCAATGGCACCAGGCGCTCCTTGCTGCCCTTGCCCATCACCCGCACCACGCCCATATCAAGGCTGACTTCACTCACTTTCAGGTTCACCAGCTCCGAAACACGCAAGCCCGTGGCGTACAGCGTCTCTAGCATGGCGCGGTCGCGCAACCCTATAGGCTGCAAGGTGTCCGGCGCGTTGAGCAGCGCCACGACCTCATCTTCGCTCAAGCTCTTGGGCAGACTGCGCGGCAGCTTGGGGGACGCAATCTGCAAGGTGGGGTCGCTGGCGACCTTGCCTTCACGCACGGCATACCGGTATAGCCGTCGCAAGCTGGCCACCAACCTGCTGATACTGCGCGGCCTGACCTGAGGATATCGTGCCGCAAGATAGCGTTCCACATCGGCGCGATCAGCTTGCGCCAGCACTTTCTCACCAATCTTTTCCAGCCACTCGGCAAATTGGGCGAGATCGCGCCGGTAACTTTCCAACGTATTTCTGGACAAGCCCTCCTCCAGCCAGAGGCTGTCGGTAAATTCATCGAGCAGAGACTGGTTGTCTTCTCTCATGTTCCAGCAGCCATTGCTTGATGTTGAGGGCGTTGATTTCGCGCCCTTGCATGAATCCGCCCAGCCCGTTTTTTGCCACCACGCGATGACAGGGAATCACAATGGGAATGGGATTGGCGCCGCAGGCATTGGCCACGGCACGTGCACCGGAACCGATACGTTCGGCCAACTCCACGTAGGTCAGTGTTTGTCCGACCGGGATGGCGCGCAAGGCTTGCCACACCTGCTGTTGGAACGGCGTCCCTGCTGCTCTGACCGGAAAACCGAACGCCTGCGTCGGTTCAGCCAGATAGTTGCCCAAGCTGGCACAAACGAGCTCGGCAGCTTCCCCCACCGGGGCCACCAACTGCACATGCGAAGGGAGAAAGTCGATGCCGGTCAGCACGCCATGCTCCATGCGGATGCCTAACGCGCCGAACGGGGACGGAATCACGGCCTGATATGGTGGTTTCATCCGCTCATGTTACCGCAAATAAAAATCCTGTATTCAAGCAGGGCAACAAGGAAAGGCCTCGATTTTCCGGTGATGCTACACCGCGACTTGTGATCAGCCGCCACACCTCAGCTCGCGCGGGGAACAACCGTACATCTGCCTGAAAGCCCGGCTAAAATGCGATAAGTCATTGAAACCCCAACGGAAGGCGATTTCTGATATGCGATGGCCGCAATGGACAGGATCCAGCATATCCTTGCGGCAATGTTCGAGCCTGCGCATCCAGACATGGCGCATCAAGGAAGTTGCTTCATCCTTGAACAGGTCGTTGATATACCGCGACGACAGCCCCGTACCGCTCACGACCATGTCAGTATCCAGGCCGGAATCCGCAAGGTTCTGCTCGATAAAATCTTTGACCCGGTGGAGCGATATCGAGCGGCTCCTGGAAAGATTAAATTTTTCCGGACGTACTGACGCCAACGCCAACGTCAGCAGGTCGAGGGTATTCTCGGACAGCGAATCAAACTGGTGCCGATCCAACCTGTTGGCCTGGGTTGCGGCGGAACGGACAAAACCGGCAGCCACCGAGCCGATACCCTCGTTGCCGGGAATCCGTAGCGCCGTGCAGCGCTCGACGCCAGCCACCCGCTCCCTCAATGCGTGCCTGGGTATCGAGACGATCAGCTTTGAGAAGCTGTGTGGGCAATGGATGCGATGAGGCCGGGTGGCGTCATAAATTGCCATGTCGCCGGGCTTGAGAAAAACCTCCCGTCCGTCCTGCTCAAGCAGATAGTCGCCGGCAAGCAGGATGACGGCGAAATAGGCATCCTGGCTGACCCAGTGCGGCTCTTGCGGAAGCCGCCGGATGGAAATGGCGTTAGAGCGGATATCCGACAGGCGGAGATCGCCCCAGGGAAGTATCGTCATCTCATTGAACAGGCTGCCATCCGCAGGGGGCGTGATGGCGACATTGGCATATTCCCGGCCGATCACTTCACGCAACCAGTCTCCTCTTTCGCGCGATGATACGTCGGCTGTCGAGAGCCTGATCGCTCCCGGCATCGGCAGGCCTGCCCCCGTCAAACGCCCTGGCAATATTGGTGCATGGTCACTCATGAGCCCCGCATCCACTTTCAGCAATATTTGTTAGCGAAAACCGGTCTTGATGGTAAGCCCCGCCATGGTCGATGTAAACGGCCAGACAGCCGTTTCAGTCAAGTTTTCATTCCGTCCCGGACAAGAAGCGACCCGCAGCCACCTTCATACTTAAGCTACCAATGGGCCGCAGCGAGGCAGCCCTCAATTATCAGAATGTCAGACCAAGGAGATTGATCGTGCAACAAGATGCAATGCATTCTGGAAATATCATTTTAATCAGAGGGGCAAGCCTGTGGCTGCTCATGGCCCTTGTGCTGGCATGGTGCATGGTAGGTCTGCATCTGGACATCCCGCTTCTGAAATCGGTGTTTCAGGGGAAACCCACCCGATTGCTGCAGTCGCACATCGACTATTTGCTGATGAGCGCATTGATCCTTGGCTTTTATGCGGCCAGGGTACCATTGCCTTGGAGTGTGCGTTGGGCCATGGTCATCGGCGCATTCACAAATTCCAGTCTTTTTCTCTTGATGGCCATATTCCCGGTGCTGGATGCCCCGGTACCGGCGGAAGGTTTTTGGCCGGCAATCTTCCAAGCATATCTGTATACGAGCTTGATCATGACCAGTTACGGATTCGGCAAGGGCGCGGTACTCATCCTGCGATCCACCTTCAGACCATAGGTTTTGCTCAGGCGGCACATTCTCATTCAAGGTTCAGTACCGGCAGCGCACGCCCCAACATTTAACCCAAAGCGCCGCTGCTGGCTGAACCATACATCGATTAAAGAGGGCCGCGATTTTCGATCGTTTTTCTTGTGAAGCATATTCACCTTGTTGCAAATAGACAGAACTGTCTATATATTAATTGCAACACCTCACACCTACAGCAACCAAAGGAATCTTCATGTCACACGCTCTTGATCATCAACTGGCTGACTGGCGAAGCCACGCATTGAAGCTGGAAAACGAAGTACAAAAGGTTATCGTTGGTCAGGACAAAGCCATCCGGCTGATGAATATTGCCATTTTTGCCCGTGGCCATGTGTTGCTTGAAGGTGGGGTGGGCGTGGGCAAAACGACATTGCTCCAATCCATTACCCGCGGAATCGGCGGAGCCTATGAACGTATTGAAGGTACGGTAGACCTGATGCCGAACGATCTTGTTTACCACACCTTCCTTGGGCCGGATGGCCGCCCCCAGATTGATGAGGGCCCGTTATTGCGGGCCGGCGAGAATCTGTCGGTATTCTTTTTCAATGAAATCAACCGGGCCAGGCCACAGGTGCATGCGCTCATGCTGCGCGTGATGGCCGAAAGGCATTTGCATGCTTTCAAAAAGGAATATCGATTGCCCCACATGGTGGTTTTTGCCGACCGCAACCAGGTCGAAAAGAATGAAACCTTCGAGATTCCATCCGCTGCACGCGATCGCTTCATGATGGAAATTCCGATCGACATCCCTGGCGATCGCGAATTAAGAAAATCGCTGATGTTCGATGTCAGGTATCAGCATGCCGAAAACCTCACGAAGCAGGTTGAGGCCAACATTCTGCAGTTTGACCAGCTCAACAGCTTTTCCGATATGGTGCAGAGCCACATCAAGTCGAGCAGCACCATCGAAGACTACGCGCTCGATTTATGGGAAGCCACCCAGGATCCGGAAAAATTCGGCATCAAGCTGGACAGCGTGGACGTAAAGCGATTGATACACACCGGTGCCAGCCCGCGCGGCATGGGGATGCTGCTGAAAGCGGCCCGGGTGCACGCATGGTTGATGAACCGCGACAGTTTGTATCCTGAGGACATCCATGCGGTGTTCCATGAAATCATTGCCCACCGCCTGGTGTTCAACCCGATGTATGAAATGCGCAGGACCGCCCTGGCCCGCGAACTGACTTCGCACATCCTGAGCACGGTCGCCGTTCCGGCGAAAGCCTGACAACATGATTCCTTCATACGCCAGGACTTTCACCTACACCATCCCTTGGCGATCCAACAGCGTCCACTTCGGCGGACATCGGGGCTCCCAGCGCGGCCTGGGGTTCGAGTACAGGGGAAATGTACCGCTGGTCGATTATCCCGATGCGAGGCGCATGGATCTGCGACAGACGCTACGAGACCCTTACGACCAGGTGCAGGTCAAGCTGTTCAACCAGGACAACACCACGCCCATTTTCGCGGTATGCGACCTCTCGAGTTCGATGCAGTTCAAAGGACGCGAAAGGAAGCTGAACCAGGCGATGGAGATTGCCGCATCCATTGCCTATTCGGCATTTGAGATGGGCGATGTCTTCAGCCTGATTGGATACAACCAGCACGTCATTGAAGCGTTCACGCTGCCGCTCAGCCATCACGTGCACCAGGCGTTCGAGGCCATTGATCAATTAAGCGGCTATCAAAAAATGCGGGTGGGATCGGACGGGATATTGGAAGTGCCGCAATACCTGAGCCAGCACAAGGGGATGGTGTTCTGGATTTCTGATTTTCATATGCCGAGCGCCCTGATCGAACAAGCCTTCAACATGATGTCCACGCACCAGATCATTCCCGTGGTTCTCTGGGATGATCAGGAATACCGGAAACTGCCCAGATTCGGCTTTGGCAACATGATCGACCCTGAAACCGGCCTCCATAGAACGATCTTCTTTCGGGATTCCGTCAGATTGCAGTTCGAGGCAGCCTTTGCAGAAAGAAAGCGGGCGCTTGAAGAATTATTCGCTCGCTTTGAAAGCCAGGCGATCTTCATCAGCGGAAAATTCAACCCTGAATCGATGTCACATTATTTCGAACAGTACACGAGCCTATGAAAAACCTCATTCTCAAATTCATCGTACTAGGCTACATGGCTTTCGTTGTTCCCAACGCGATGGGACAGGAATCCGACGCCAGAATCCTGCGCCTGGCCAACCCGTCACAAAGCATCGGCGTTCATATCGGCGACGTCCTGGACCGCAAGATCGAGATCGAGGTCAGGCAACCTTATCAGCTATCCAGGAACACTTTCCCCGCCAAGGGATCGAGCCGGAACAACATCGAACTGGCGGATATCAAGGTCGACACCGCACAACGCGAACATAAAAACATCTATACGATCGATCTCCGTTACCAGGTCTTCGCAAACGCATCCGTACCCGGCGTAATGCAATTGCCGGCTGAAGAACTCGCGCTGACTGGCGGCACCAAGGCGATGTCTATCAAGATTCCGACGTGGCGCTTCTGGTTCTCCCCTTTGGTTGCGGCGAATGTCACCCATGCCAAGGAAAATCTGCAGCCCCAATACAAGCCCGCGCTGGTCGATACCAGCGGTCAACAACAGCGTCTTGCGGTCTTCATTGCACTGTTATTTTCCGGGCTGGCCGGCCTCATTTACGTCAATGC
>DAIDAS010000483.1 GCA_027310505.1 bacterium | reverse complement strand
GCATTGCCAGCATTGCAGGATTCCTTTCCAGGAAAAGCCTCAACAGCCGACAGCTGATATTGCATATCAACGAATTAGAGATTATTGAGAAAGGTTAGACCATGGCACGCGATATGTTCCGCCGCCGCCGTTACTGCCGTTTTTCGGCGGAAGGCATCAAGGAAGTCGATTACAAGGATGTGGATCTGCTGAAGGACTTCATCAACGAAAACGGCAAGATTATTCCTGCACGCATTACGGGCACCAAGGCCCGCTATCAGCGTCAACTCACCACGGCTATCAAGCGCGCCCGTTTCCTGGCCCTGATGCCTTACTGCGACAAGCACTAAGGAGAACGTAACATGCAAGTGATTCTTCTGGAAAAAGTGACCAACCTGGGTACCCTGGGCGACATCGTCAAGGTCAAGGACGGTTACGGCCGTAACTTCCTGATCCCGCAAGGCAAGGCCAAGCGTGCGACCGAAGCCAACAAGGCTGAATTTGCCGCCAAGCGCGCCGAGCTGGAAAAGAAGCAGGCCGAAATCCTGGCTGCTGCGCAAGCCCGTGCTGAAAAGCTGGCTGGCTTCATGCTGCAGATTACCCAAAAGGCCGGCGTCGATGGCCGTCTGTTCGGCTCCGTTACCAATCACGACATTGCTGAAGCGCTGAACGCGCAAGGCTTTGAAGTGAACAGGTCTGAGATCCGCATGCCGAACGGTCCGCTGAAGACCATTGGCGATCATCCGGTTAGCGTTGCACCGCATAGCGACGTGGTGGTTGATATCACCGTATCCGTACTCGGCGAACACTAAGCTGGTTCGGAAATTAAAAGGGCTGCTTCGGCAGCCCTTTTTTATTGGTGCTCCTCCAGAATCCGCCTTATTCAGCTTTGTGCTGCTTTTCCAGCATATGCTCAAACTGATCTGCAGGAATGGGCCTGGAATACAGGTATCCCTGTGCATAATCGCAATCGATGGATTTCAACAGGTCGCGCTGGCATTCGGTTTCGACGCCCTCCGCGATAACCTTCAGACCCAGTTTGTGCGCCATGACGATGATGGCCTCAGACAGGGCCAGATCGCTGCTGTCGACCCCCAGGTTACGCACGAAAGACTGGTCGATCTTGAGATAGTCGATGTCAAATTTTTTAAGGTAGGACAACGACGAATAACCGGTACCGAAATCATCGATGGCGACCTGAATCCCCGCATCGCGGAACATGAGCAGTTTGGCGTTGATGCTGGTATCGGCATTCAGCAGCGAGCCCTCGGTGATCTCGATGACAATGCTGCTGCCGCTGAGCCCCTCCTGCTGCAGATGGTCGATCCAGTTCTCGTGTACACGTCCCTCGGCACGAAACTGCACGGGCGATTTATTGATGCTGATCTGGAAATTGTTGTCGTACCGATTGCGCCAGCGCTTGAGATGGCGAATCGACTCCTCGAATATCCAGCTGCCGATGTCGTGAATGAGGCCGGTATCTTCAGCGATCGGAATAAACACGGTCGGACTGATGAAGCCCTGTTGCGGATGTTGCCATCGGAGCAGTGCCTCGGCCTTGTAGATGCGGCCGCTCGCAAGATCGACAATGGGCTGGAAGTAGAGCATGAACTCGCCTGCCGCATGGGCGTGGTGGATGTCGCGTACCAGCCGCATGCGCAGGTTGGCGGCTTCCTGCATGGAAGGGGTGAAGTAGCTGTAGCGGTTGCGACCGGCGTGTTTGGCGGCATACATCGCCTGGTCGGCGTTTTTGAGCAGGTTTTCGACGCTTTCGGCGTCATCCGGGTAGACCGTGATCCCGATGCTGGCGGAAATGTAGGCGTGATCGTCTCCAAGGTGAAAAGGCCGGCACAGGGCATCGATGATGTTCTGGGCGACCTGCCCAATATCCGATACATCCGTCAGGCTGGGCAGGATGACCGTGAATTCGTCGCCACCCAGGCGAGCAACGCTATCGGATTCGCGTACGCATTGCTTGATACGTTGCGCGGCCTGGATCAGGAGTTCATCCCCCATGTGGTGGCCCAGCGTGTCGTTGACTTCCTTGAATCGGTCGAGGTCGATGAACAGCAAGCCCAGAAGTTTCTGGTCGCGATGTGATTTCCTGACTTCCTGATCCAGCCGGTCGTGGAACAGCCGGCGATTGGGCAGCTGGGTAAGGGTGTCATAGTTGGCCTGATTCCAGATCAGCGCTTCAGTCCGTTTTCTGTCGGTGATGTCAGAGAACAGCGCGACCCGGCGATGTACTTTGCCATCATCGCCGTAAATGCTGTTGATGGTCAGCCACTCGGCATATTCCTGCCCGTCTTTTCGCTTGTTCCAGATCTCGCCCTGCCATTGGCCGGTGGCGTTGATGGATTGCCACATTGCCTGATAGAAAACGTCGTCCTGCCGTTCGGAGCTCAACATCCTTGGATCCTTGCCAAGGACCTCATCGAGTACGTATCCGGTCAGCCTGGTGAATGCGGGGTTGATGGCAATGATGTGGTTTTCGGCGTCTGTGACCGTCATCGCCTCGCTGCTGTTCTGGTAGACCAGCGATGCCAGTTTCAGGGCTTCGCTGGCGAGGCTGCGTTCGATGGTAACCCCCGCCAGATAGGTCGAATGCTCGATCAATTCGATATCTGTCGCCGTTGGCGTGCATCGTTCGTGATGATAGATCGTAAAACTGCCGATGATCTTGCCCTTTGACGAGAGGATGGGGTTCGACCAGCAGGCGCCTAGTGCCGCACGGGCGGCGACTTCCCTGTATGGAGCCCAGTAGGGATGGGTCTGGATATTCTCGACGATGACGCGCTCTCCGGTGAAAATCGCGGTGCCGCAGGAGCCAACCCCATGCCCGACCTTGAGTCCGTGAATGGCCTTGTTGTAGAAGTCTGGCAGGCTGGGTGCGGCGCCGGTCTGGAGGTATTTCCCGGTATCGTCCAGCAGCTGTATGCTGCACAGCATGGACGGGTTTTCCTGTTCGACGCTCAGTGCAATGGTTTCGAGTACCTGATTCAGCGGCGCGCCTTTGGCCAGCTGTTCCATCACTTCGCTACGTGCATGCTCGCGCAACTCTGATCTCTTGACCTCGGTGATATCCTGCGCCAGCACCATGCGCGCGGGTCTACCCATATATTCAAGCGTATGGCCCGTCAATTGTACCCAGAAGATGCTGCCATTCTTGCGTCGGTGCTTCCAGGTAGATGAAGCGGGGCGCGGTGTATGTCCGAGCTCGTCTTCGATGTATTTTTTCACGCGCGGAAGTTCTTCCAGTGCAAAAATCTGCTGCGCAGGCATCTGCAGGAATTCGTCGTGCGAATAGCCGTACTGGTCAACGGCCGCATCGTTGACTGCCCGGAAAGTCAGGGTCTCTGTATCGTAGATCGCCATGGCCACCGGATTGGCTTCGAACAGAAGCCGATAATGTGCTTCGGCTTGCCGTAACTGGGCTTCGGCGGCCTTGCGTTCGGTAATGTCCTGGACGAAGGTGAAGCTGTATTCTGCATTGCCCACCCGGATGTGGTTGCCCGTGATCAGGATGGGAAAAATCGTGCCATCCTTGCGGCGGTGGCGGCCCTCGATGTGAATGATTCTGTTGCGTTTGAGCTCTTTCCACATGGCGGGCCAAGCGTCGCTTGAAAAGTCCGGGTCAAAATCCCATGGCCGTTTGCCGATCAGTTCCGTACGGGTATATCCGAGGCTCAGGCAAGCAGATTCATTGACGTACTGGATGACGCCGTCCGGCGAAATCCGGAAAAAGGCGCTTTTACTTCTGTCGATGGCCGTTTTGGTGAGTTGCAGGTCTTCTTCGGCATGCTTGCGGCGCGTGACGTCATAGCCCTGAAAGATACGGGCTGGCCGCCCCTCGAAGATCAGGGAATGCGCACTGACTTCGAGCCATATTTCAGAGCCGTCTTTCTTGCGATGCCGCACCAGGGTGTTGGCTACGAACTCGGGGTGGCGCATGCGTACGGCAAGAAATTTCTCGAGCTTGGGGAAGTCTTCCTCGAAAAAAATGTCCTTGAGTGTCTTGTCTTTCGATTCTTCGCGCGTATAGCCATACTGACGTAGCGCGGCGTCGTTGATGGCGAGAAACGCCATGGTTTCATTATCTATCACGCAGAGCGGTACCGGGCTGGCGTCGAACAGCTGATGGTAACGATCTTCTGCCTGGCGCAGTTCTGCGGTCTTGGTCTTGAGCTCGGTGATGTCGTCGTAGATGCCGAGAATGCCGACGACTTCATTGGCGGTGTTGCGTAAAGGGACTTTAGAGGTGCGCAGCCAGATATTGTGGCCGTCTGGCGCCGTTTGCGGCTCTTCGAAGCCGATTTTGGGTACGCCAGAATCCATGACCGCCTTGTCGTCGGCACGGTACAGGGGGGCCTGGTCCTTCCAGGCGAGCGCGAAGTCGTCTTTTCCCAAGAGCTCGATGGGCATGTTCTTGCCGCTGTCTCTGGCAAAAAGCGTGTTGCAGCCGAGATAGCGGGATTCCCGATCTTTCCAGAATACGCGCATCGGGATGGTGTTGACCACTGACTGCAGCAGGCGGTGGGCGTCCGCAAGCGCCCTGGAGGCCTTGATTTTCTCGGAGATGTCAATCAGGATGACCAGGTGCAACCCTCCAAAGCCATGCTCCAGGGGCGCTGCACTGACCATGGCTGTTTTCGATTCGCCGTTCTTGCAATGGATCACGGCCTCGACGGGGGTAAACTGGACGTTGTCCCGCATTGCCGTTTCGACATGGGATTGCCAGGCCTTGGACACCTGCTGGCGGTAGAGAGGGTCAGGATAAGCCTTGATCCACCAGTCGGTCAGTGTGGGGACGTCCTGCAGGGTATAACCGAATGTGCGGACGAATGCCGTGTTGACGAACCTAATAGTCAGTTCATGGTCGTTCAGTGCTATCGGTAGCGGGCAGGCATCTACGACGGCGAGCAGCGCGGACTGGCCCTCATGTGGGTCCAGGATTGTTGTCATGCGAACTCATCTCCCCCTGCAACCTGTGATCAATTAGTGATCCAGTCGGAGCGACTGGCTCTCGCTGGAACACCTTATTGAAACAGTTTACCATCCATCCGGTAACGCTTGCCAAGTCAGGATAGCAGGTGTTTTGGTTGGGAGTGACCCTCAGGAGAAAAGGCAAATGAGCAAGATCATTGTTGAACATAACCCGGATGGCGGCAGGCTGAATATGCTGGGCGTAAACCGTTGGCCGACCTGGTCGAAGGAGGTTTCGGTATTTCCCTGGACTTTCGGTGAAGTGGAGGTCGCTTATATCCTTGAAGGCGAGGTCGTCGTGACGCCCAAGGGTGGTGAGCCGGTAGCTTTCGGTGCAGGCGATCTGGTGACATTCCCGGCGGGCATGTCATGTACCTGGGAAGTCAAGAAGCCGTTGCGTAAGCATTATCAGCTGGGATAACCGGTTTTGAGATGCAGGCCGCCTCCCTGGCCGGGGGCGGGAGTTGGCAGTTGATGCGGAAGGCGGGTTGTTGAGGTCGATATCCGGGCGGTTCTACCTGTTATAATTGGGCATGGCCGACGATACTCTCGCATCCCTCAAGCTCCCTCCGCACTCCGTTGAAGCCGAGCAATCCGTCCTTGGCGGCTTGCTGCTGGAAAATGAGGCGCTGGACAAGGTGGCCGACCTGCTGGCTGCCGAAGATTTTTATCGTCACGACCACCGTGTCATCTACGAGCACGTCAGCCGCCTGATCGAGCATAGCAAGCCGGCGGATATCGTCACCGTTGCCGAGTCGCTGGAGAGCACCGCCCAGTTGGCCGGAGTGGGCGGCATCGCTTATCTTGGCGCCCTCGCGCAGAACACGCAATCTGCCGCAAATATCCGGCGCTATGCGGAGATCGTGCGCGAACGTGCAGTCATGCGCAAACTCGTCGAGATCGGTTCCGGGATTGCCGAAAGCGCCTTCAGCCCGCAGGGCAAGGATGCCGCGCAGCTGCTGGATGAGGCCGAGGCAAAAATTTTTGAGATTGCCGAAGGCGGGAAGCGCAGCACGCAGGGGTTTGTCGACATCAAGGTGCTGCTGCCGCAAGTGGCCGATCGCATCGATCAGCTATTCCAGCGCGACAATGCCAGCGACGTAACCGGCATCCCGACCGGGTTCAGCGATCTCGATTCGATGACGTCCGGTTTGCAGCCCGGCGACCTGGTCATCGTGGCCGGTCGTCCTTCCATGGGCAAGACCGCATTCTCACTCAACATTGCCGAAAACGTCGCGCTCGATACCGGTTTGCCGGTGGCGGTATTCTCCATGGAAATGGGCGCTACCCAGCTTGCCATGCGTATGATCGGCTCCGTAGGTCGTCTGGACCAGCATCGCATGCGTACCGGCCGCCTGGAAGATGAGGATTGGGTGCGCCTGACGACGGCTCTGGGCAAGCTCAACGATGCGCCCATGTTCATCGACGAAAGTGCCGGCCTTAACGCACTTGAAGTGCGCGCTCGTGCCCGGCGGCTGCATCGGCAATGCGGCAAACTGGGGCTGATCGTCATCGACTACTTGCAACTGATGTCGGCAACGCGCCAGGGCGAGAACCGTGCCACGGAAATTTCAGAAATCTCCCGCGCACTCAAGTCGCTGGCGAAGGAACTGGATGTTCCCGTCGTGGCGCTTTCACAGCTCAATCGCGGCCTTGAACAGCGCCCGAACAAGCGTCCGGTGATGTCCGACCTGCGCGAATCGGGCGCGATCGAACAGGATGCCGACGTGATCCTGTTCATCTATCGCGACCAAGTGTACAACCCGGACAGTCCGGACAAGGGGACTGCCGAAATCATTATCGGCAAGCAGCGTAACGGCCCGATCGGTACCGTGCGTTTGACTTTTCTTGGGGAACATACCCGTTTCGAGAATTTTGCGGGAGCGGGTGGCGCTTTCGGGGCGGATCAGTATTAATCTCCATGTCGCGCCCGATTCTCGCCACCATCCACATCGATGCATTGCGTCACAACCTCGCCGTAGCCAGGCGGCATGCGCCTGATTCGAAAGTCATGGCCGTGGTCAAAGCCAATGGCTATGGTCACGGCCTGCTGCATGTCGCGCAGGGGTTGAGC
>DAIDAS010000482.1 GCA_027310505.1 bacterium | reverse complement strand
CTCCAACATCCACCGCGCCGCGCATGAACTGGCTGCGCGTGCCACCGATGCCTACGAAGAAGCCCGCGAGAAATCGCGCGCCTTCCTCAATGCGGCATCGGCCAACGAGATCGTTTTCGTGCGTGGCGCAACCGAAGCCATCAATCTGGTCGCGCAAAGCTGGGGACGCCAGCACATCCAGGCCGGCGACGAGATCATCGTCAGCCACCTGGAACACCACGCCAACATCGTGCCATGGAAGCATTTGGTGGACGAAAAAGGTGCGGTACTGAAAGTGATCCCGGTAGACGATGACGGCCAGATCATTCTGCAAGAGTTCGCCAACCTGCTCGGCCCCAAAACCAAACTGGTGTCCTTCACCCAGGTTTCCAATGCGCTGGGCACCGTGACGCCAGCCCAGCAGATGGTGGCAATGGCGCATGCCGCTGGCGCCAGGGTGCTGGTCGATGGCGCGCAGTCGGTTTCGCACATGCGGGTTGACGTGCAATCGCTGGGCGCCGACTGGTTCGTGTTCTCCGGCCACAAGGTGTTCGGGCCTACAGGTATTGGCGTGCTCTACGGCAAGGAAGACCTGCTCAACGCCACGCAGCCCTGGCAGGGTGGCGGCAACATGATCGAAGACGTCACCTTTGAACGCATCCGTTACCAGGCCGCCCCCAACAAGTTCGAGGCTGGCACCGGCAACATCGCGGATGCCGTTGGCTTGGGTGCCGCGCTCGACTACGTCAACCGTATCGGCATGGAGAACATCGCGGCCTATGAGCATTACCTTCTGGTGTATGCCACGAAGCTGATGAGGGAAGTTCCAGGGCTACGCCTGATCGGCACCGCGCCGGACAAGGCAAGCGTGCTGTCTTTCGTGCTGGAGGGCTACAAGACCGAAGAAGTCGGCAAGGCCCTCAATCAGGAAGGCGTCGCCGTACGCTCCGGCCACCACTGCGCCCAGCCCATCCTGCGCCGCTTCGGGCTTGAAGCTAGCGTGCGTCCTTCGCTGGCGTTCTACAACACCTGCGGCGAGATCGACACGCTGGTGGGCGTGTTGCATCGCCTGAGGTCGGCACGCCCCACACGTCTCGCGTAATCCATTGATCCTCACAACCCGGGCATGACATGCGTCATGCCCGTTTTTTCGCCACCCCAATCCATATTGTCAAACTGAATATTCATATTAGTACATATTCTTTTACATTATTTGATGCCTTGTTTATAGTGCTGTCATCAATTAAGGGAAATCGCTTCATGATCAGAAAAACACTACTGGCGGCCATTCTGGCGGCATCAGGTCTGGCACAGGCCGATGTCTCGCTACTCAACGTCTCTTATGACGTCACCCGCGAGTTCTACAAAGATTACAACCCGGCCTTTGCCAAGTTCTGGAAACAGAAAACCGGCGAAACCGTCACCATCAACCAGTCGCATGGTGGTTCCAGCAAGCAGGCCCGCTCCGTCGCAGATGGGTTGGAGGCTGACGTCATTACCATGAACCAGGCTAACGATATCGACATCCTGTACGAACGCAGCAAACTGATTCCCGCCGATTGGCAAAAGCGCCTGCCGCACGCCAGCGCCCCGACCACCTCGACCACGGTTTTTCTGGTGCGCAAGGGCAATCCCAAGCACATCAAGGATTGGGATGATCTGGTGAGATCGGGCGTGTCGGTCATCGTCCCCAACCCCAAGACCTCCGGCAACGGCCGTTACAGCTATCTCGCCGCATGGGGTGCCGTAGTCAAAAAAGGCGGCGATGACAAGAAGGCGCGCGATTTCGTGGCCCGCCTGTTCAAGAACGTGCCGGTACTGGATGCCGGCGGCCGTGGCGCCACGACCACCTTTGCTCAACGTGGCATCGGCGATGTGCTGCTGACCTTCGAAAACGAGGTCTACCTGATCGAGAAGGAGTTGGGAGCAGATCAGTTCGAGGTGATTTACCCCTCCATCAGCATCCTGGCCGAAAACCCGGTCACGCTGGTCGACAAGGTCGTGGACAAGCACAAGACACGCGCCGCGGCACAAGCCTATCTGGAGTATCTATACAGCGATGAAGGCCAGGAAATTGCCGCCCGCCATCATCTGCGCCCTCGGCTGGACACTGTCGCCGCAAGGCACGCCAGGGAATTCCAAAAAATAGATCTGTTCACGATCGACGAAGTGTTCGGTGGCTGGAAGCAGGCACAGAAAACGCACTTCAACGATGGCGGCACGTTCGACCAGATTTACGCAAAATAAGTAAAGGAAAACCATCATGGTGCAACAAGTACTCAAAGAACTGAAAGCCAGTCTGCATGACGCGCTCTACCTTGATCTGGACGATCTGGGACTGGAAACCCAAGGCGCTGAGGTCATCAGCAAATTTATCGGCATCCAGTTGAAAAGCGCTTTTCAGCCTATCATCGACACACATAAAATCGGCGAACCGTTGGGTTACGAGGCACTGCTGAGGCCGTCAATCGGACCAGAGGCCCTCACGCCGCAATTTGCCCTGGACTTCGCTGACAAACAGGGGCGTCTGGTAAAACTGGATCGCGTCGCCAGAACGCTGCACATGCTCAATTACCTGCAACTGCCCGAGAGCCACCGCGGCCTGCTGTTCCTGAACGTGCATCCCAAACTGCTGGCAACCGTAAATGCTCACGGCAAGGTATTTGAGCGCGTGTTGCACAACCACTCGGTACCAACCCGCCAGGTAGTGATCGAGATCCAGGAAAACGCAGTCGAAATCGACAAGCATCTGTCTGAGGCCGTTACCAATTACCGAGACCGAAGCTACCGGATTGCGTTCGATGGATTTGGCGGCAAACGTAGCAATCTGGATCGCTTGTGGCGGTATGCGCCCGATTACATCAAGCTGGATGCTGGCATCATCCGTGATGCCGAAACCAATCCAAGTGCCCGCAAGGTGCTGCCCAAATTGATCGAAATAGTACGTGAACTGGGTGCGCAGGCGATTGTCCAGGGCATCGAGAACGAAACTCAGTATCAGGTTGCCATCGATGCCGGCGCCATCCTGCTCCAGGGCTTCCATCTGGGGCGACCCGAAGCAACTGCGACCTGGCTGAAACCGAAATCCGAGGCCGCAATCAAAGCAGCCGCTTAAGTTTCCTGCTCTTTCTCCATCTCCTCCCTTGGGCGCCATTCTCGGCGCCCCTTTTTTTGACTAAATCAGTATTAGTTATAAGTTTATTATATTTCATTCTTTTTATATCTAACGATAAGTGCTTATCATGGCGGCGCCTTATAAAAGACCACATTCATGAAACTGACCCTGAAAAAATCCTCAGTCCTTCCCGGTTTCGGACCGACGCTGGGTTTCACCATTCTCTACCTCAGCCTGATCGTCCTGATCCCGCTGTCGGCAACCTTTCTCAAAAGCACGCTGCTGACCTGGGACCAATTCTGGGCCACGGTAACCGCGCCACGCGTCATGGCGTCGTATCGCCTGAGCTTCGGTGCTGCATTGATCGGGGCTGTGATCAATGCTTTCTTCGGGTTGCTGGTGGCCTGGGTGCTGGTGCGCTACCGCTTTCCCGGCAAGCGCCTGATCGACGCCCTGGTTGATCTGCCATTCGCGCTGCCGACCGCGGTCGCCGGCATTGCGCTCACCGCCGTCTACTCCACCAACGGCTGGATCGGCAGCCTGCTGGAGCCGCACGGCATCAAGGTCGCCTTCACGCCGCTGGGCGTCATCGTGGCGCTGACTTTCATCGGCCTGCCGTTCGTGGTCCGCACGGTACAACCGGTGCTTGAGGATTTGGAGTCCGAGGCCGAGGAGGCTGCGGCCAGCCTGGGAGCCAACCGCGCCCAGACCTTTCATCGCGTCATCCTGCCCGCACTCTGGCCCGCCTTGCTGACCGGATTCTCGCTCGCCTTCGCCAGAGCGGTCGGCGAGTATGGCTCGGTGATTTTCATTGCCGGCAACATGCCCATGGTGTCTGAAATCACCCCGCTGCTGATCATCACCAAACTGGAACAGTACGACTATGCTGGCGCCACCTCGATCGCCGTCGTCATGCTGGTGATTTCCTTCCTCCTTCTGCTGATCATCAACGGTCTGCAGTGGTGGAGCACGCATCGTCATGGGAGATAACTGATGAGCATTGCCATTACCGCCAACAACTACAACAGCAAGGTTGCACAAAGCCGCGCCATCGCCGAACCGGCCTGGATCCGCTGGCTGCTGATCGCCACCGCCCTTGGATTTCTCGGACTGTTTTTGTTCGTCCCGCTGGCCGCCGTGTTCGCCGAAGCCTTGCGCAAAGGTTTTACCGTTTATCTCGCCGCGTTCGATGAGCCAGATGCCTTGTCGGCCATCAAGCTGACCTTCATCGCAGCGGCCATCGCCGTACCCCTTAATCTGGTATTTGGCGTGGCTGCGGCCTGGGCCATCGCCAAGTTCGAGTTCAAGGGCAAGAGCGTGCTGATCACCCTGATCGACCTGCCGTTTGCCGTGTCGCCGGTCATCGCTGGCCTGATCTACGTGCTGATCTTCGGCCTGCAGGGCTGGTTCGGATCATGGTTGTCGGAACACGACCTCAAGGTGATATTCGCCGTACCCGGCATCGTGCTCGCCACCATGTTCGTGACCTTTCCGTTCGTGGCGCGCGAGTTGATCCCGCTAATGCAGTCGCAGGGCAAGGAAG
>DAIDAS010000480.1 GCA_027310505.1 bacterium | reverse complement strand
CTCCAGGACCAGTCCGTAGCTCACGCGATATTTTCCGGTGCGCGGGTCGTAGACTGAGCACAGCAAACGCACCTGATCAAGGACGGCAGACAGGCTGCGGGCCTGGGTAACGGGCGCACCCGATAGCAGTTGCCTGAGCGGCTCGGTCAGATAGTCGGCGGAGTAGCCCTCGCCGTAAATCTGCTGATAGATGCGCCCGTCGGCATCGACCACGCTGATCTGCAGCAGATGATCGAACCCCGCCGGGGTAGCGACAAAGCTGAAGCCGAAGTCGTGTGCCAGCACCGGGACGGCGGCTGCGCGCGGACTGAGGAACTTCCAGTTGGGCGCATTGATGCCGTACTGGGCGGCAAAGGACTTGAGCGCCTGCGGCGAGTCTGCCGGCTGGTTGAAACCGATACTGATCACATTGAACCGGTCTGCGCCCAGGGCTTCGCTCGCGACAGCGACCGCCTTTTGCAGGGTCTTGGTCGTCGTCGGGCACACTTGAAAGCAGCCGGTATAGATGAAACTCACTAGCAGCGGCTTGCCGCGGTAACTTGACAGGCGAACCGGCCGCCCTTCGCGGTCGCGCAGCGTGTAGTCGCCGATGGTGTGCCCGAGTACTGCCTGGCTATCGCGCAGGGCAGCACTCCGGTCAAGGGCAGGTTCGAGCGCAGGGATCGCGCTGGCGCCGACCGCTGCATCGTCGTGGGCGGCGCTTTGGCCGGCGCCGCAACAAAGCAGCGCCAAGAAGGCGCTGACGAGACGGCGACGCCACCGGCCGCGGTCGGTGGCGTGAGGAGCTGTTCGAATTTGCAAATGAGTAGACTGCATGACTCGGCGAAATCTGCCACCGCCGATGCGGGCAGGGCAATCGGGCGCTGGCCGCGCGGCCTCAGAACAGCAGTGCGTCGGCCATCGCCGCCACGAGCAACAGGCTCAGTTGAGCCAGCGACGCGTGAAACGAACCCATCGCCGTCTTGCGGCTGGGGGCGCGCGCCAGGCCTTGCGCTTTGCGGATGAAGTAAATACCGCCGGCGAGGGCGCCGGCAAAATAGACCGGGCCGGCGCCAAACAATACGGGCAACAGCGAAACGCCGACCAGCGCGAGGGCGCTGGAAAACACGATCTGCGCGGCGCGCGCATTGCCGACCACTACCGGCAGCATTGGTACGCCGGCCGCAGCGTAGTCGGAGCAGTTGGCGATGGCAAGGCTCCAGAAATGCGGTGGCGTCCACAAGAACAGTACCAGCGCGAGCAGCAGTGGCACAGCGCCAAGTTCCGGGTTCGCCGCCGCGGAACCCGCAAGAACCGAAAAACTCCCTGCCAGTCCGCCGATTACGATATTGAGCCAGGTACGCCGTTTGAGCCAGACCGTATACACAATGGCGTAGAAGAATGCGCCGAGGAAGACGTACAGCGCGGCGAGCGGATTGGTCGCATACCAGGCTGCCGCCACCGAGACGGCGAGCAGGATGCCGATCAATACCAACCATGCCGGGGAATGCGGCAGATCGCCGCTGGGAAAGGCGCGTCCACGCGTGCGCAGCATCAGGCGGTCGCTGTCGTGCTCGATGTACTGGTTGAACGCTCCGGCGCTTGCCGATGAGATCAGCACGGCGAGCGCAAGCACCGCGAGCGGAATTCCGCCTGGTCCGGACCCGGGCGTCACGACAAATCCGGCGAGGGCCGTGACCATGATCACCACGCCGATGCGCAGCTTGAACAGCCCCAGAACTTTGCGCGCAAGGTGCGTGGTGTCGTTGCGGTGTAGCGTCGTGTCCATAGTTGTCTGCGCTTGCTCGGCGTGTCAGGGCTGCAAATAGGCGCGGCCGAAGCGTCCGGGCCAGCGCATCAGCTGAGCCCCCAGACCTGGGACAGGTACTTCCAGTTGATGAAGTAATACAGCACGAATGCCACCAGGAACACTGACGCCAGGGCGAACGTGCCCGGTGCAGCAAAGCCGGCCGATCCGTGGCCCTGCAGCACGACTGTGGAGGGTGCGCCAGGAATAGGCTCCGGCGCCTCGCGGCGCGAGCCGACATCCAGTTTCCTGCCCCAGAGCAGCGAGCCCACGGTTATGTAGATGTAGATTGCCCCGCCGACAATCGCGGCGACGCCAGCTATGCCGACCAGGCCCATCATCAAATAGGCGGCACCGGGGAACTCGTAGGCCAGCGGCGAACCACCCATTGCCATGTCCCAGTGCCGGCGCGGTACGCCCAGCGTTCCCGCGCCCATCATCACCAGCACGAAGAAATACATGGACAGGCCGAACAGGTAAGGCTGCAGCCTCGCCAGCCCGGGCGCGATCATTTCCCGTTTGAACAGCACCGGGATCAGGAAGTAGGTCAGGGACATGAATGCCAGTGTGGTGCCGATCACCACGGTGGCATGAAAGTGGCCAGGCACGTAAATGGTGTTGTGGATGATCATGTTCAGTTGTTCCGTGCCCATCATCACTCCGGAGATGCCGCCGAGAAAACCGAAGCCGATCAGGGAAATGAACATCCCGGAAAACACCGGATTGCCCCAAGGGGCCTTCCTCAGCCATTCGAAC
>DAIDAS010000475.1 GCA_027310505.1 bacterium | reverse complement strand
CTGCAACTATTTCCACCGCAGCCTTCGCCGCGCCGGAAACCTACGTCATTGACGGTAACCATACATTACCGCGCTTTTCCTATAGCCATTTTGGCTATTCGACGCAGTTGAGCCGCTTCGACAAGGCTTCCGGCAAGATCGTCATCGATCGTGAGGCGAAGACCGGCGCGGTCAATGTCACTATCACCACCACTTCGGTGGATACCGGTTACCCCCTGTTCAACGAGCACATCCAGGGCGAAGATTTCCTCAATACCGCCAAGTATCCCACGGCCACCTTTACTTCCAGCAAGGTGAATTTCGATGGTGACAAGATTGCCTCTGTCGATGGCACTCTTACGCTCAAGGGCGTCAGCAAGCCGGTGACGTTGACTGTGACATCCTTCCAGTGCATGCCCCATCCGATGCTGAAGAAGGATGCCTGCGGCGCCAACGCGACCACAGTCGTGAAGCGCACCGACTTCAACATGGGTAAATATGCCCCGCATGTCGGTGACGAAGTCACCATCACCATCCCGGTTGAAGCCATTAAGGAATAATGGATCCGCTGGGTTCATGAATCGATGACGGTGGCAGGATGGCCTGTCGCCGATCGGATTACGGAGTAAAAATGAGCACGCGTATGTTACAACAAGTGATTCGATCCATCCCCACCTCCGATGGAGGGGGCGTCAAGCTGCGCCGTAGCCTTGGCCAGAAGGCGGGGTTGCGTCTCGACCCGTTCTTGATGCTGGACGAATTTTCATCCGAAAACGCCGACGACTATATCGCGGGCTTTCCCGATCACCCGCATCGTGGGTTCGAGACGGTCACCTACATGCTCGACGGCCACATGCTGCATCAGGATCACCTTGGCAATCAGGGTGATTTGAAAAGTGGCGGCGCGCAATGGATGACTGCGGGACGCGGCATTATCCATTCTGAAATGCCTCGGCAGGAAAGCGGGCGCATGCGTGGTTTCCAGCTTTGGGTGAATCTGCCGGCACGCGAAAAAATGAAGCCGGCAGCCTATCGGGACATCCGTCCTGAGGAAATCCCTACCTTGAATTTGCCAAACGGTGGCCAAGTCAGAATCATTGCAGGCTCTGCGGAGCTTGATGGTAAGGTGACCCAAGGGCCAATCCACGGGCTGAGTACCGAGCCGCTATTTATGGATGTGCGGCTTCCGGCAGGCGGGCATTTTACCCACCCGGTGACCCAGGGACATAACGCCTTCGTGTACCCCTACGAAGGCCGGGTCGCTATCGGTCCGCAGACGGAACAGCGTGCGCTGGAATCGCAGGCGGTGGGAGTTCTTTCCGAAGGGGATCATGTCGAAATCAGCGCCGGTGACGAAGATGCGGCCTTTCTGATACTTGCTGCCCGCCCTTTGAGAGAGCCGGTGGTTCAGTACGGGCCATTCGTCATGAATACCCGGGAAGAGATCGAGCAGGCGATTGCCGACTATCAGAACGGCCAGCTGGTGTGAGTCTGTCGTGCAGCTTGCCGATGCGCAATGAGAAGCTGTCGGTCAAGTAGTTGTCGTTGTAAAGGCGCCCCAGGACGATCCGTGGTCTGGCGTCGGAGAACAGGGTGCCACCTTCCTGCCAGATTGCGCCCTCGGTCAATTCACCTTCAAAACGAGGGAATCGCACTTAATAAAATCCCAGGAAATATTGATGCCGTTTTAAAGGAGTAGGCATAGTATGTGGTTTTGATTGGCCATAATTTTTTTTGCGGGTACTGCATCGTCAGGTGCTTGGCCTGCCGGCGTTAGCCAGTTAAAGTTGTAAGGATTTTGGTTCTCGTTCGTTTAAAGCATTACATCCCATCATTTTCGGGGTGTTTTTATAACTTGAACGGGAGTCCGAAATGTCTTTGATGTGCAAAATGAATGGTCAGTGCAGTGCTACCAAGGGAATGTGTATTCACGAAAAAATGATGATGGCCATCGTCATGATCATGGCTTTCGGGGCGATTGGCCACTGGGGGCTGCACTGGTTCTAATCTGAACGCTCTATCGGAATGCCATGGAAAAAGATAATGCTCTGGATTTGGACAAAATGCTCGAAGATCACGGGGATTACCTTTTCCGATTTTCCCTGATGAAGCTGAAAGACACCGCCATGGCGGAAGACATGGTGCAGGATACTTTCCTGTCTGCGATGATGGCCGGGGATGGTTTTTCATCGCGGGCGTCGGTGAGAACCTGGCTGACCGCCATCATGAAAAACAAATTGATTGATCATTGGCGGGCTCAAGGGAAGGAGGTCTCTGTCGCCGATTTGATGGAGGGCTCCGACGAGGACGCAAGCGTGGATGATTTCTTTGACATGGCCGGACGCTGGGCAGACATGCCTAACGCCTACCCTGATCCCGATTCCGCCCTGGAGAACAAGCAGTTCTGGGCCATATTCAGGAATTGCCTGTCAAGACTGAAGCCGCAGCAGGCAGAGGTGTTCCTCGCCAAGGAGGTGCACGGCATGAGCAATGAGGAAATCTGTGAAAGCCAATCCCTCAATGCAAACAATGTGTGGGTTTTAATGCACCGCGCCCGTGTTTCCCTTGGCAAGTGTCTTGAGCTTCATTGGGCAGGTTGAGGCTGAAGCGTCATGTTGAACTGTAAACAGGCAAGCGAGCTGATGTCTCAGGCAATGGACGCGAAATTGCCAATGGGCAAGCGGTTGTCCCTCAGGCTGCACGTCCTCATGTGTCGAGGCTGTAACAATTTCAGCCATCAGATATCCTTTCTCCGGAAAGCGGCAAAGCATTTGGATGGGTATGGAGAAAGTAACGTGCCCCATCTTTCAAAAGAGGTCAGGAACCGCATCGCCACCGCATGGCGCGAAATCCAGGCGCCGAAAGGCGAAAGCGACTGATTTTTGCCGATATGGGTGATGTATTCTGTGCATACGGGTCGGTGAAATACCCGCCGATGCAGGCCAGGTTTAATTGTCTGGCTTGACGATGCGTGTCCCGCGCCGACAGGCACCAGGGCTCTCTCCCGTACATTTCTTAAACGCCTTGCTGAACGAGGATTCGGACTGGTAACCAATCCTCTCGGCAA
>DAIDAS010000455.1 GCA_027310505.1 bacterium | reverse complement strand
GAGCTCTACAAGGAACTGAATTACAAGGACCAGGCCGAATCCGCCTGCCTGGTGCTCGAAAGCGACAAGGTTCCGCCGCAGGAGGTCATCGAGAAGGTGGCGCGGGATACCGGTCTCTCCGCTGACAAGCTGACCTTCGTGCTCACGCCGACCCGCAGCCTGGCCGGCGCCGTGCAGATCGTCGGCCGCGTGTTGGAAGTGGCCATGCACAAGATCCATACCCTGCATTTCCCGCTGGAGTATGTGGTGGATGGCATGGCCAGCGCGCCGGTACCGCCGCCATCCCCGGATTTTCTGACCGGCATGGGACGTACCAACGACGCCATTCTGTTCGGCGGACATGCGCATGTGTTCGTGCTGGGCGATGACGAAGCGGCTGCAAAGCTGGCGAAAGAACTGCCGAGCAGCGCTTCGCGCGACTACGGCCGTCCGTTCGCCGACGTGTTCAAGAGCGTCAAAATGGATTTCTACAAGATCGACCCCATGCTGTTCAGTCCGGCGGCTGTCACCGTAACGGCGGTCGAATCGGGCAAGAGCTTCACCGGCGGCAAGCTGGATGCAGCCTTGCTGGATCAGTCTTTCGGCTACACCGCTTAAAGAATTCGAAATACTTCGCTTGCCATAGCGGTGTTGCTCGCGTGCTCAAAAATCCTCATTCACTCCAAGTGAACTCCGGTTTTTCGCACGTTCGCGCCTTGTTATGGCAACGCTCTGGTATTTCGCATGAGGTTGATTGAATGAACCGTCGCATCCCCGTCTTCACTGACGACCCCGGCTGGCACGGCAAACGCCTGAAAGAGGCTTTTGCCGCACGCGGCTGCGAGGCGGTGTTCATCTCGCTCAAGGATTGCCATCTCGATCTGGTGCAGGGGCGCCCGGGTGTACACGTTCCCGGGTTTGAAGCGGATTTGCCAGATGGCGTATTCGTGCGAGGCGTGCCGGGCGGCACGCTGCAGCAGGTCATCGTCCGGCTGGATATCCTGCACGCGCTGAAAATGCTGGGCGTCACGGTCTACAACGATGGTCGCGCTGTCGAGCGTACTGTCGACAAGGCGATGACCAGCTTTCTGCTGCATCATCATGGCGTTAGCACGCCGCCCACCTGGGTGTGCGAGTCGCGCGAGCATGCGCAAAGCGTTATTTTGCGGGAAACCATGGCAGGCCGTACGCTGGTGATCAAACCGCTGTTCGGTTCGCAAGGGCAGGGGGTCCGCAAGCTGGAGCGCGGCTCACCTTTTCCTGTTCCAATGGAAGAGCATGTGGACGGTCTGTATTACCTGCAAAACTATGTCGATAGCGGCGAGGGCGAGTGGCACGACCATCGCGTTTTTGTCATCGACGGTAAAGCGGTGGGCGCGATGATTCGCCACGGCAGCAGTTGGGTGAATAATGTTGCGCAAGGCGGTCGCTGCGAGCCGCTTTCCCCGACCGGCGAAATTGCCGATCTGGCGTTGGCGGCTGCGCGTGCAGTCGATATCGACTATTGCGGCGTGGATATCATCCGGGATCGGCTGGGGCGATTGTCCGTGCTCGAAGTCAACAGCATTCCCGCATGGAAAGGTCTGCAAGGCGTGGTTGAGACGGATGTCGCACAGGCACTGGTGGATGATTTTCTTGGCAAGATTGGCGATACGCGAACCGTCCTTGCCGCTGCCTCATGAGCGCTGTCACTGCATCGAGCCTCGCCGCTGTATTCCGATCGGCCTGTCTCTCCGAGATCGAGGCATTGAAGCCGGGCAACGTCCATATTTTCTCCGATGGCCACGGCATGGTGGTGCAGGATTTCGTGCGCAGCGCCGAAGCGGCATCCGCTGTGATCGCACAGCCGGACTTGACAGTCGGGCAGCGCATTTTCTCGGCGGTTGACGCAACCTGGGATGCCGTGGGGTGCAATACCAACCTTGGCATTATCCTGTTGTGCGCGCCATTGCTGCATGCGGCGCAGCATGGGGGCAAGCCGACCCTGCGGGCGTGTCTGCAGGAGACCTTGCGGG
>DAIDAS010000429.1 GCA_027310505.1 bacterium | reverse complement strand
CCCGTACTTCGCGCTTCATGCCGGGCAGATCGTTCAGGCTGCGACCGCCATCCGCGACCACTGCCAGTCGCGTGGTGATTTCATGCGTTGCGCCAGCGCGTTCATAACGCACGCTGGCATGATCGGCAATCGATGCTAGGCCGACGGCACGGGCTTCGTATTCCACCTGCGCCACACCACGCTCGACCATTTTACGGTCCAGCGCATTCGCCAGATCAGCATATGGCAGGACATACCCTAACGCCTCCTGACCTTCTTCATGGGCATGGAGGACGGTACGGCCGAAACGTTCACGCTGCGACACATGAATCGTATGGATAGGCGTGGCAGAAGCCGCCAGTTCCTGCCACACCCCTAACCGCTGCAAAATCAGTCGGCTACCCTCGGATAACGCCAGCGTGCGCAGGTCATTGCTGGCATTGCCAGCCGGACGCGCTTCCAGCAACTTTACCGCCAACCCGGTATCGCGCAAGGCCAGCGCCAGCGTGGCGCCAACAGGCCCCCCGCCGATGATGAGGATGTCGGAATCGTTAGGCATGCGCCATCAAGGCCTCGATGTCGGCCACGGTCTTGGGCGCCTCGATCGTGATAATTTCGCAACCGGTTGGCGTAACGACCGCATCATCCTCGATGCGGATGCCAATATCCCAGAAATGCTTGGGCACATCGTCCGCCGGGCGCACATAGCAGCCCGGCTCCACGGTCAGCGCCATCCCCGGCTCAAGTGCCAGCCAGGCATCGCCCTGCTTGTAATTGCCGGCATCGTGCACATCCAGCCCCAGCCAGTGGCCGGTGCGGTGCATGTAAAAACGCTTGTAATCGCCGGATTCCAGAACTGCCTCAGGCGTGCCCTTGCACAGGCCGAAATCGACGAACCCCTGCACCAGCACAGCCAGCGCGGCGTCATGCGGATCGTTCCAGCCGGCACCTGGACGGATGGCGGCAATGGCAGCCGCCTGCGCGGCCAGCACCAGCTCGTACAGATCTTTCTGCGCGGCGCTGAATTTGCCATTCACAGGAAAGGTACGGGTGATGTCGGAGGCGTAACCATCCAGTTCGCACCCGGCATCGATCAACAGCAGATCGCCATCGTGGAGTTTGGCGTTATTGAATACATAGTGCAGCACGCAGGCGTTGGCTCCACCGGCAACGATCGAATGGTAAGCCGGCGATTGCGCGCCGTGGTGACGGAATTCGTGCAGCAGCTCGGCCTCGATTTCGTATTCCATGCTACCCGGATGGGTAGCCCGCATGGCGCGGCGATGGGCGCCTGCGGAAATACTGGCCGCACGCCGCATGGTGGCGATTTCTTCTGGCGACTTGACCAGGCGCATGTCATCCAGCAAAGCACGCACATCGCAGACATCTGGCGGTGCGCTGACACCGCTCCGCACCTGGGCCCTGAGTTGGTTGAGCCATCCTGACACACGGCCGTCCCACGGAACATCGGCACCCAATGCGTAAAAGAGACGGGGCTGGTTGGCCAGCAACTGTGGCGCCAGTTCGTCGAGGCGCGAGATGGAATAGGCCTCGTCCACGCCAAAACACGCCTTCGCGCCATCGGGCCCGTAGCGGAAGCCATCCCAGATTTCACGCTCGAGGTCCTTGTCGCGGCAGAACAGCACGCTTTTCGGCTGCGCGCCGGCAATCAGGATCAATACCGACTCGGGCTCGTTAAAACCGGTCAGGTAGTAAAAATAGCTGTCGAACCGGTAAGGGTAGTGACTGTCGCGGCTACGCACCGCTTCAGACGCGGTGGGAATGACGGCGACGCCGCTCCCCATGCGATGCAGCAGTTGCTGCCGGCGATGTTGAAAGTGTGAGAGATCAGTCATAAATTCAGTAATTGGTCCAAGGCCTGCAAACGCTCCGGTGTTCCTACATCGACCCAGTGGCCGCGATAATGTTCCGCGCTCACGCGCCCCTTGCCAATTTCGGCTCGCAGCAACGGCGCCAGTTTTGCCTTGCTGCCGCGCACGACGCCAGAGAACAACTCGGGCCGGTAAACGCCGATCCCGGAGAACGTGAGCCGCGAATCGCCTTCTTCAACCAGCTTGCCATGATCCAGCACGAAATCCCCCTGCTGGTGCTGGGGAGGATTGTCCACCAGCACCAGATGCGCCACAACGCCGTCCATCGGCTGTTGCGCAAGGTGACTGAAGTCGAGGTCACAAAAGATATCCCCGTTTACCACCAGAAACGGGGCTGCGCCCAACAACGGCAGGGCATAAGCGATCCCGCCCGCGGTCTCCAGCGCTTCGCCTTCTGCCGAGTATTGAATATGGACGCCAAACCGGCGGCCATCCCCCAGCACCGTCTCGATCTGGTCGCCAAGATGCGCGTGATTGATGACGATGTCGCGGAAACCCGCACGCGCCAGACCCTCCAGATGCCAGACGATCAGTGGCTTGCCACCGACCTTAAGAAGTGGCTTGGGCGTGTGGTCGGTGAGCGGACGCATGCGCTCGCCGCGACCGGCCGCCAGAATCATGGCTTTCATCAGAACGTGTATCCGACTTGCGCCTGGCGATTTTCAAGCTGGTCGAGCAGCCTGAGGAACGGGCGCAATTCGATATAACGCCCGCAGGCACGGCGGAGGTAATCCATCACCAGCGGCATTTCCTTGAGATAGCCGTCCTTGCCATCACGGTGGTACAGGCGGGCAAAGATGCCCAGCACCTTGATATGGCGCTGGGCGCCCATCCACTCGAAATCGCGGTAAAAATCCGCAATGTCCGCCGGCACCGGCAGCCCGGCCTTTTTCGCCTTTTGCCAATAGCGCACCACCCAGTCCAGCACCTGGTCTTCCTCCCAGCGGATGTAGGCGTCCTTGAACAGGGAAACCAGATCATAGGTAACGGCACCGTACACGGCATCCTGAAAATCGAGGATTCCCGGATTGTCATCGCACACCATCAGGTTGCGTGAATGGTAGTCGCGATGCACATACACCTGCCCCTGAGCCAGAATGTTGCGGTTGAGGGTATCGAACGTCTGCTGTAGTACGGCCTGCTGCTTGTCGTCCAGAGTAGTGTTGAGATGCTTGTTCACGTACCAGTCGGGAAAGAGGCGCAATTCCCGGATGAGCAGCGCCTCGTCGTAATCCGGAAAAACACCGGCACGGCTGGCCAGCTGGATTCTAATCCACGCATCGGTCGCATCGCGGTACAGGTCGGCAGCCG
>DAIDAS010000419.1 GCA_027310505.1 bacterium | reverse complement strand
ATTCGCATGGTTGGCCCTGTCGACCGCTTCCCAGGCGCTGGTGTAATCGTGCACATGCCGTCCCCAGGACAAGGCTTCATAACCGACCTGGATGCCGAGCGGTACCGCAAGCGTCGCCAGTTTGGCGAGATGGCGCGCGATCAAGCTCAGATCGCCGCTGGCATGGCTTGATGTCGATGAGCAGACCATCAACAAGGGGGCACCGACTGCATGACATACATGCAGCATATTTTTTGCGACATCGACCTTGTAATCATGCAGCGTGCCGCTCAATCCTTCATAGTCGCGCATCACCTGAATCCCGGTGACGCGAATACCGCTCTGCCTGACCAGTCGCACAGCGGCATCCAGACCGCCGGGATGACCGACCAAATCTTTGGCCCACAACATGATTTGGGAAAAGCCAGCCGCCTTCGATACCTGCAGCTTGGTCTCCAGCGGACCGGCCAAGGTAATGGTGTCCATGCCAAAGTCGTTTAGATTCACAGGGCCTCCAGTACGCGAAAATCGTCCGATGTCACACCGGGCCAGCCAAACAGGTCCAGATACAGCGGGGCTTGTTCGATCAGCATTTCCTTGCCCTTCTGGATACGGCAACCGCGTTGTTGCGCTTCCACCAGCAGCTTCGACATCTCGGTCTTCATGCCGCAGTCGGCCACGATGCAGTCTGGTTTGACGCCGTCCAGAGAGAGAGGCATCGGATCGTCCTGATTCATCCCCAGCGGCGTCGAGTTGATCACCAGGTCGTATCCTTTCGCCGCCGGCGGACTGAGTCTCACCTTGGTAGCTGGAAACCCTGCTTCAAGACGCGCCTGCAAATTTTCTGCCAGCTCGGCATGGGTATCGAAGATGCCGAGCCGGGCAATGCCGCGCGCCGCCAGCGAGGCGGCGATCGCGGAGCCGACGCCGCCGCAGCCGACTACCAGCGCACTCGACTGGCGCCAGTCAAATGCCATGTCGCCGCAGGTGCGATCGAATGCGCGCACAAAGCCTTCGCCGTCAATCAGGTCGCCGATAATCTTGCCATCGGCTTGCCGGTACACCGCGTTGCAGGCGCCTGCCAGAGCTGCCCTTGAGGTCGCTTCGTCCACCGCTTCCAGCGTTCCCGGCTTGTGCGGGATGGAGACGAAGATGCCGCCCACATTCGGCGTCTGCATCAGCATGCGCACTGCTGCGCAGTATCTCTCCGGTTCAATCTTGAACGGTACGACGCGGGCGTCGATATTGTGCTGTTGAAAATAAGCGTTGAAAAGTGCAGGCGCTTTCACTTGTTCGACCGGCCAGCCGATGACAGGGAAGATGCGTGTGGTGCCGGAAATTTCGATCATGTTGCGGACCTCGGCTGGCTCAGCACCAGTTCGAAACTCACGCCGCCCTTGTACAACTGCGTTAGCGCCCCTTTTTCACTCGGTTGCATCGGTGCCCGATCGACGAAGATGACGCCACGCTCTTTCAGCGCCTTGGTCGCGGCCGGCACGTCGGGTGCGCCCAGTCCCAGCCGGATCAGGTCTTCTTCCCATTGCACCTCGGCGATGCCTTGAGGCGGTTCGACCAATTGCAGATAAAATTTGTGGCACGGGCTTTCCAGCAGGGTGCCCTTCGGCAGAATGCCAAAGTAATGCCCCTCCGGCAAAACTCTAAAACCCATAAGCTGCTGATAAAAATCGATCCACTCCAGGGTTCGGTCTTGCCGAATTGCCTGCACCACGCCGAAGAAATGCAAGCCGGCCAAGGCCTCAGGATTTGCCGCGACGTTCGGAAGCGGTTTGAAATCGACGTCATAGATCGAGAAGTCGCTGTAGCGATCGACAAAATACAGGATCGAGTCGCCGGCGCCATGCACGCCGGGGATATTCAGTTCCATCGCGCCGGCCCGGGTTGGAATCGCCCAGGCGCCCATGTCGATCGCGTGCCTGTAGGCGAAGTCGGCATCGCGTACCCGCAATGCGATGGCGCTCAATACCGTCGATTGCTGTTCGCTGCCGGCATTCGGCCAGGCGGAAGGATCTGCATTGACAATGACATTCATCGCGCCTTGCCGGTACAACACCACTTCACG
>DAIDAS010000408.1 GCA_027310505.1 bacterium | reverse complement strand
GTGCCGCTGCAGTCAAGAAGGTGATGAACGTTTACGGTGCTTCCGACAAGCAGATCGAAACTGTCAGCTACGGTGAAGAAAAGCCCCGTTGCACCGAACAGAACGAGGCTTGCTGGTCGCAGAACCGTCGCGCTGACATCGTCTACGCTGGCGAGTAATCCATGCGTCTGCTGATTCCGTTACTGCTGCTGTTCTCCTGCGGGGCATCCCAGGCGGCTTTGTTCGCCGATAACGATGCACGTGATGAAATCGTCAAGCTCCGCAAGTACGTCAAGGAGCAGCAGGACCAGCGCATTACGGATCTGCAGACCAAACTGGATGCTTCCGAAAAGTCGCGTCAGGCGCTGGAGCAGCGCTTGAACGAGCAGAAGTCGCAGTCGGTCGATCTGCTGACGCAGATCGACCGACTCAATGCTGAAATCAGCAGGCTGCGTGGCCAGCTGGAAGTCAATAGCCATGAAGTCGAGCTGGCACAACAGCGTCAGCGCGATCTTTACGCGGATCTGGATGGGCGTTTGCGCAAGCTGGAGGGCGGCGCTACCGCTGGTGCCAAACCGGCTGATACGCCTGCGGCCCAGCCAACAACTGCCAATGCTGCGGACTCGACTGCAGCTGCCCCATCCGGCGATAGCGCCGCTGAGCTGAAAGGCTACGAAGCTGCGTTAGACCTTTCCAAGGCGGGCAAACACAAGGATGCGATCGAGGCATTCGAGAAATTTCTCGATGCCTATCCTTCCAGCAAGTATGCCGCCAGTGCGCAATACTGGGTCGGTTACTCATATTTTTCCCAGAAGAACTACAAGGCGGCGATTGCCAGCCAGCAAAAGCTGATCAAGCTGTATCCGGATAATCACAAGGTGCCGGACGCCATGTACAACATGGCCAACAGCCAGATCCAGCTTTCCGAGATCGACGGCGCCAAGCAGACCTTGCGCGAGATCATTGCAAAATATCCCTTAAGCGAGGCCGCGCCGCTGGCCAAGAAGCGGTTGGCCGTGCTCGAGTCGGTCAAATCCAAGAACTAGTTTTGCTGAAAGTCCACGAAATCTTCCACTCCCTGCAAGGGGAGTCGTCGCGAGTCGGTCTGCCCACGGTTTTCGTGCGACTGACGGGCTGTCCGCTGCGCTGCGGATACTGCGATACCGCATACGCCTTTCAGGGCGGTGAGAACCTGTCGCAGGAGCAGATCCTCGAGCGCGTTGCCGGGTATGGAACGACATACGTCACAGTCACCGGCGGCGAGCCGTTGGCGCAGAAAGAATGCCTGCCGTTGCTGCAGCAGCTGTGCGATGCTGGTTACGACGTTTCTCTGGAGACTGGCGGCGCGATGGATATCAGTGCTGTCGACCCGCGTGTTTCAGTGATTCTCGACATCAAGACCCCGGGGTCTGGCGAAGCGGGGAAAAACCTGTGGAGCAACCTCGATCATCTCAAGCCCAAGGATGAGGTCAAATTCGTGCTGTGCGACCGTGTCGATTACGACTGGGCCAAACAGGTGCTGGCCGAGCGCGCTGTTGCAGAAAAATGTCCGGTTCTCTTTTCGCCCGTTTATAGCTCGCTGGCTCCGACCGATCTGGCCAACTGGGTGGTGCAGGATCAATTGCCGGTGCGCATGCAGGTCCAGCTTCATAAAATCCTCTGGGGCGAGACGCCTGGAAAATGAAAAAAGCGGTTGTTCTTCTTTCAGGCGGTCTGGATTCAGCCACTGTTCTGGCCATTGCCAGAAGCGAAGGTTACGCCTGTTATTGCCTGAGCTTCGATTACCATCAGCGCCATGTGGCTGAGCTGGATGCTTCGGGCCGCGTGGCCCAGGCGCTGGGGGCTGCCGAGCATCGCGTGTTTCAACTTGATCTATCCACCTTTGGCGGCTCCGCGCTTACCGATGCCAGCATCGCCGTGCCGCAGACGCCCTCCGAAGGTATTCCGGTGACTTATGTGCCGGCACGCAACACCATCATGCTGTCGCTTGCCTTGGCCTGGGCCGAAGTGCTGGGGGCCAACGATATCTTCATCGGCGTCAACGCACTGGATTATTCCGGCTACCCGGATTGCCGCAAGGAGTACGTCGAAGCCTTCGAGCGCATGGCCAATCTGGCAACCAAGTCCGCAGTGGAGGGGCAGCTGTTGCATATCCATGCTCCGTTGATCGATCTCAACAAGGCGCAAATCATTCAGCGCGGTCATGCGCTGGGGCTGGATTACGCCATGACCGTATCTTGCTACCAGGCGGATAGTGCAGGCCGCGCGTGCGGTACATGCGATTCCTGCCGCTTCCGTCGTGCCGGGTTTGCGGCGGCCGGGCTGGCGGATCCGACCCGCTATCAGGCGTAAGTGGGATTGTTCTTGCCAACACTATAAAAAATAACGTAAAATCCGCCCCTTTCTGTTAATTTGCTAAAGAGATAAACACTATGGTGATCATTCGTCTCGCCCGCGGTGGCGCGAAGAAATCCCCCTTCTACAGCGTTGTGGTTGCTGATTCGCGCAATCGTCGCGATGGCCGCTTTCTTGAGCGCGTAGGGTTCTACAATCCGACGGCTGCAGAAGGTCAGGAAGGCTTGCGCCTCAACAGCGAGCGTATCGCTTACTGGCGTAGCAACGGCGCGCAATTGTCTGACCGCGTGGCGCTGCTGGTCAAGCAAGCCGCCAAGGCTGCCTAAGACCCTTGTCGCCGCCTGAGTTGGTGGTGATGGGGCGGGTTGCCGTCCCCTACGGTGTGCGTGGCTGGGTCAATGTGAATCCTGATACCGAATTGCTGGATGGTCTGTTCGATTATCCGGTGTGGTGGGTTCAGACCGAATCGGGATGGCGCGAGTTTGCCGTAGAGGATGCGAAGGTTCATGGCGACCACCTTGTTGCCAAGCTTGAAGGCATCGAAGACCGCGACCAGGCATTCAAGCTCAAGGGCAAGCCGGTCGCCGTGCCGCGTGAGCAGTTGCCGGAACCTGAAGAAGATGCGTATTACTGGTCCGATCTGGTCGGGCTGCAAGTCGAAAACCTGCAGCATGTGACGTTTGGCAAGATTGCCGAATTGTTCGCTACCGGTGCCAACGATGTGATGGTGGTGAAGGGCGAGCGCGAGCGCCTGATACCGTTTATCGATCAGGTCGTGCTTGAGGTCGATCTTGCTGCCGGACGCATGGTGGTGGATTGGGATGCGGAGTTTTGAGCCGGCCTCTCCAGTTTGACGTTGTAACGTTGTTCCCGCCCATGTTCGAGGCGATCTCCCGTTTCGGAGTCACCTCGCGAGCGCTGGAAAAAGAGATTTACCAATTGCAGTTGTGGAACCCACGTGATTTCACGACCGACAATTACAAGACCGTGGATGACCGTCCCTACGGTGGAGGTCCTGGCATGGTGATGTTGGCGGAACCGCTGGAAAAGGCAATCAATGCTGCAAAGCAGCGGCAGCGGGAAGTTGGGGTGGAACAACCGAAGGTGATCCATCTGTCACCGCAAGGCAAGCCGCTGACGCATGACGCGGTGCTTGAACTGGCGGCGCAGCCTGGATTGATCCTGCTGGCCAGCCGTTACGAGGGCGTGGATGAGCGCTTGCTGCAGCGGATGGTGGACGAAGAATACTCGATCGGTGACTATGTGCTGTCCGGCGGAGAGTTGCCGGCGATGGTACTGATCGACGCGGTGGTGCGGCAATTGCCCGGCACGCTTGGTGACGCCGATTCGGCAACTGAGGATTCCTTTGTGGATGGCTTGCTGGATTGCCCGCATTACACGCGGCCTGAAGTGTATGAAGGTGTAAAGGTGCCGGATGTGTTGATGTCCGGCCACCATAAAGAGATCAAGCGCTGGCGATTGAAACAGTCGCTGGGGCGAACCCGGGACAAGCGCCCGGATTTACTGGCCGCAAGGCCGTTGACGAAAGAGGAATCTCGGCTGCTCGCGGAGTACGAGCAGGAACAAGATCCTCATAACTAAAAGGAACTGTGAAATGGCAAATATTATCCAGATGCTGGAACAGGAAGAAATTGCCCGTCTGGGCAAGAACATTCCTGACTTCGCCCCGGGTGACACCGTGGTGGTCGGCGTGAACGTGGTTGAAGGTACCCGTAAGCGTGTTCAGGCATACGAGGGCGTGGTCATCGCCAAGCGTAACCGCGGTCTGAATTCCTCCTTTATCGTGCGCAAGATTTCTTCCGGTGAAGGCGTGGAGCGTACGTTCCAACTGTATTCCCCGCTGATCGCCAGCATCGAAGTCAAGCGCCGTGGCGATGTTCGCCGCGCCAAGCTGTACTACCTCCGCGAGCGCTCCGGCAAGTCTGCACGTATCAAGGAAAAGCTGCAGGCACGCGAGAAGGAAGTCGTCGCAGAGTAATTCCTGCTTCGCATCACAAAAACCCCCACGAGTCTTGCGGCACGTGGGGGTTTTTGTTTCCGGACGGACGTTGCGGCCATCCATGCCGGTGGCGCTAATCGTCAGGCCTGCTCCATCTGTAACGCATGTTAGGGAGAAACGAGAGGAGTATCAGGACGCCTGCAAGACTCAAATACAACCAGCGCATTGAGTAACCGGTAACAAAACTGGCGGCTGGTTTCTGTGCCTGAACAAACGTGTAAAACTCTGGCGTATCCTGCCCTTCGATGTATTTGCCCTTGATTTCCATGGCGAGCGATTTCAGGTAGCCATCGTCGAGTTGCGACAAGTAGCGATCGTATTCAGCAAATGCCACATTCGGGTCAGGCTCATCCTTGCTGGTATCGCTATAGGTGACACCCACTGCCCCGGCCGAGCTTTCCTTGGCATCGGACGGCCAGAATCCTACCCATTTGTTGCTGGCGTTATACCGGGGGATCGGGACCGGTTGATGACCGCCAATGCCCACAAACACGACATTCTTGCCGATTTGCACGCCGCTTACATCGAGCTTGTTAATCGCATTGACCTTGGGTGCTTCGTCTCCGTCTGTAAAAAACAGCATTTGCGCGGGTGCGTTGAGGGAGTCGAATACTGTTGCGGCTGCCTTGACCCCGAAACTCAACCGGCTGTTTCCCCGCCAGGCCATGCGCCATTCCAGGTGATCTATGGAATCAGTAATGACATCATAGTTGGCACATACTTCCAATGGCATGAACAACAAGGCCACATTTTCGGCCGCAAACACTCCGACGCTGATATAGGTTCCACAAGAGGATGTTTCGACGACTTTCTTCATCAGATGCCGTGTGTAGGCCATGCGGCTGATATTTTGATTATTCAGCTTCACGTCTTCAGCATTCATGCTTTGCGATACGTCGGCCAGCAGCAAAAAATTGTGTACTTCCTGTCTCAACTGGATCTGGGGTTTGACGAGAGCTAGCAGGAGCAGGGCGGTGGCTGCGAGGTATAGCGCCGTCTCATGGTTTTCTTTGAGGATCGAGAGCAGGGATTTCATGGCAGGCCTATCGGTAAATTGCTCAACTCCATCCCTGATTGCTCCTTCTGCCCGTTTTTCATGTTTTTTGGCATCATGGAATGCAGCAGGCTCAAGTTGAATTTTGCAGGACGAGATGATGGGAGCAACCTCAAGGATTGCTCGTATGCCAACTGGGCTTGAGAAAAAGCATACTTTGCTTCGTCCTTTAATGAGCCGTCATCATTGACCCTCCGGCTCAAGCCCGAGAGAAACAGATTGTTTGCGATATTGAACTGGAT
>DAIDAS010000226.1 GCA_027310505.1 bacterium | reverse complement strand
GTTCGGCCAGTTTCGCCATCGCAACGGCGGGGACTTCACATTCCACTTTACGCTGCATACCCGCCTCGATTTGCTGCGAGGCATGTTTCAATGTAAAGCTGATCAGCGGAATACCTGCCGGGGTGTATCGCAGTTCGGCGACTTCCGTCACCTCACCTGTCAGCACCAGCCGGTTGCTGTTCACTTAAGCTACGGCAGCTTCCGCGGCCGGTGCGTCTTCCTTGTTCAGGACCGACTTGGACTTCTCTTCCTTCATCATGGGGGAAGGCGCAGAAACGGCCTCCTTCATGGCGACGGTCAGATGACGCAGCACAGCATCGTTGAACTTGAACGCATTTTCGAGTTCAGCCAGTGCTTCCTGGCCGCATTCGATGTTCATCAGCACGTAATGTGCCTTGTGGATTTTCTGGATCGGGTAGGCCAGTTGGCGACGGCCCCAGTCTTCCAGGCGGTGGACCGCACCACCACTGGTGGTGACCAGCGAGCGATAACGCTCGATCATGGCGGGCACTTGCTCGCTCTGGTCCGGATGGACGATAAATACTACTTCGTAATGTCGCATAAATTCTCCTTTTGGTTTAAAAGCCTGCCGATATGCGAAAACGGTCAGGCAAGGTTTGAAGAACCCGTGATTTTATTCGATCCGACCATTTAAATCAATGGATTTATTGGAGAATTGCAACGTGGAATACGCATGTTAATATTCAGGCAAACCAACACACGGTGAAAATCCAATGGCCTCTCCTCCTGTCATCGAAGATCCGGCGCAAGCCAGCCGCCGCGCAAAAGCGAGAGTCGGCGTCGCAATCACTTTGCTGGTCACGGCCGTCGGCATTCTGGCAGTCCTCAACCAGCACAAAGCCACTAAGGAGCAGGCAGCTGAGACCGCCCAGCCTCCAGCCCAGGAAAGCATTTCGAGCCAGGAGACCGAAAAACCCGCCGAACCCGTGACGCCATCGATATCGGGCATGGCATCCCCTCCCCCTCCCGCACCGCCGGAGCCTGTCGCAGAGCCGGCGCCGGTCACGCCACCCCCGCCGCCTCCGGTACCGGGGAAATTGCCGACAATGCCAACCGTCAAAGCACCGCCAACCGTGCCGACACCGCCCGAAAAAACAGGCGCCCATACGGTCAGCACCAAGCCTGCAACGACCGAGCCCGCAGCAAAACCGGTGCAGGAGCCAGCACCGCCCAAGCAAGCAACAGCACCGCAAGCAGCATCACCGGCGGCAGAACCAGCCAAGGCGGCCGCGCCCAAGGAATTTGAAGTCCAGCTAGGGGTATTCAGCGACATGGAGAACGCCAAACAGCTGCAAGCCAAGCTCGCAGAACATGGCATCCCCTCACATACCGAAACACGGGTACAGGTCGGCCCCTTCAAAACGCGCGCCGAAGCCGATCAGGCCAGGGAAAAACTGAAGGCGCTGGGCATTGCTGCCGTCATTGCGCCCAAGTAGCCCGATGGAGTCTAGCCCGTGGTAACTCCACCCTCCACGGGCAACTTGATATAGAAAAGAGAAATCTGCTCGGAACGCAGCAATGCCAGCAATTTGTCGATTACGGCTTCTGGCGCAAAAAACTCCACCGTCACTGGCAAATCTCCCGCCAGTTCGAAGAAATGCTCTTCGTGCAAGCGCCCATGCCGCCCATAGCCCGCAACCGCCCGAAACACCGATCCTCCGGGAATCCCGGCCCGGTGCGCCTCCTGCAGCAGCCATTCATACAGCAGCTTGCCGCCGTGCTTGGCAGTTTGCGGAACGTACAGCTTGAGGAAGATGCCTTGCATGTTTTAGCCCTTGAACAGGTTAACCGTCAGGATGCCGAGACCGGTCATGGCAAGCGAACCCAGCAGGTGCGATGAAATGTGCGCCGCCGCCCAGCCGTATTGCTGGCGAGAGAGCAGTGTCACCGCCTCGGCGGAGAATGTGGAAAAAGTGGTGAGACCACCCAGGAAACCCGTGGTGATCAACAACCTCACCTCAACCGGCAGGCTGGAAAAGTGCGTGAAGATGCCAAGCGAGATGCCCATCAGGTAGCCGCCGACCAGATTGGCGGCCAGCGTTCCCAACGGCAATGCGGGAAAGAGCGGATTCATCAGCACGCCAAACCACCACCGCAGCCATGCGCCCATGGCTGCGCCAATAC
>DAIDAS010000355.1 GCA_027310505.1 bacterium | reverse complement strand
ATGCCGGGGTGATCCGTGCGCTTCTGGCTGATGTACTCAACCTGCCGCTGACGGAGGTGTTTCGCTTCCATCTGGATTATGGCAGCGTGACCCAGCTCAAGCTGGGAGATGGGTTGCCGGCGGTGGGTTACGTCAACCGGTAGCCTGCAACTTCAATCCTGCCCCCAGACGCTCCCACTCTTTTTCGGTTGCCGGTAGGCCGAAACGCAGGCTTGCAGGTTCCCTGAACAATCGGGTGAGGATGCCTTGCCTTGCCAGCAGCTCGTGCACTGCCGCGGCGCGAGGGGTTTGCACCCATTGAAACAGCGCGGTGCCACAGGTGGGGCTCAGGCCATGCTGCTCCAGTAAGGCGGCAAGGCGCGTAGAATCCTGTTGCAGGCGTTGGCGCGTGCGCCGCTGCCAGGCGATATCGTCCAGCGCATGTGTCGCCACGTGGCGTGCCGGGCCGCCGATCGGCCATGGGCCAAGCGTTTCCTGCATGCTGGACAGCAGTTCCGGCCACGCCAGGATGAAACCGACGCGCGCGCCGGCAAGGCCGAAGAACTTCCCCAGCGAACGCAGCACGATGAGCCCCGGCGCGCCGACATGTGGTGCCAGGGTATGTTCGGGGGTGCTGTCGAGAAATGCTTCATCTACCACCAGCCAGCCGCCGCGCGCGGCGAGATCGGCGTGCCAGGCCAACAGTTCTTCAACGTGATAGCGCTGCCCGGTGGGATTGTTTGGGTTGCACAGTAGCAGCACGTCGCTGTTGGCGACCATGGACGCGGCGTTTTCGGGAGCGAAGCGGGTGACGATGTGTCCCGCTGCCGTCCAAGCCTTGGGATGCTCGGCATAGGTGGGTGCCGGGATCGCGACACGGCAGGGCGGGCGCAGCCGGGGCAGCATTTGCAGGATGGCCTGAGTGCCGGCCGCAGGAAGGAGCTGCGCGCTGCCGTAATAGGCTGCTGCCGCATCGAGCAATCCGTCGTCGTCCTGAGGCAGGCGCTGCCAGAGTGCTGCCGGGATTTCCGGCACCGGGTAGCCCTGCGGGTTGATGCCGGTGGAGAGATCCAGCCACGCGCCAAGGGGGATGTCATATTGTCGCGCTGCCGCGAGGAGATTGCCGCCGTGTTCAAGCATGCAGCAGTCCTCCTGCCAGTATGAGGGTCAACCATAACAGAACGGCGCGTTGCACCAGGCGACAGGCGCGCAAGATGTCGTCGCTGCCAGGCGCCTCGCCGCAGCCCAGTTGCGGCCGTTCCTTGCAAATGCCGTGATAGATGGCGGGGCCACCTAACGAGACTTGCAATGCGCCTGCACCGGCGGCCATCACTGGTCCGGCGTTGGGGCTATACCAGGTGGTTGCCTGCGCCACCCAGCAGCGCAAGCCGGACGGCAGGTTGCCGCAAAGGCAATAGCCTAGGGCTGCGAGGCGTGCTGGGGCAAGGTTCATCAGGTCGTCCAGCCGTGCTGCCGCCCAGCCAAAATGCAGAAAACGTTCGTTGCGGTAGCCCCACATGGCATCCAGGGTGTTGGCGAGCCGATACAGCACGGCACCGGGCGCCCCAAGCAGCAGAAACCAGAACAGCGCGCCGAAGATGGCATCTGCGCCATTTTCCAGCACCGACTCTACCGTGGCGCGTGCAACACCAGCCTCATCCAGCGAACTGGTGTCTCGGCTCACCATGTAACCGACCTTCTCCCGTGCCTGTACGAGGTCGCCATGCGACAAGGGCAGGTGCACGGCTACGGCGTGCTGCACGAGGCTGCGTGCGCCAATGGCAAAGTAAAGGGCGATGGTTTCTAGTGCCCATTTCAAGGGTGTGGGCAGAACCTCGATCAGCCAGGTCGTCAGCCAGACCGGCGGCAAAACGATCAGGGCCCATGCCAGCAGGCCCGTCAGTCGATGCCGCGCACAGCGCGCTTCCAGCTGGTTTGCCAGCCTGCCGAAGCCGACCAGGGGATGCCAGCGGCGTGGCTCGCCCAGCAGTTGGTCGAGCGCCAGGGCCGCCACGACAACCAGGGGCGCTGTGGGATAATGGGCGAATGAAAGCATTGATGATCCAAGGGACTACGTCCGACGCCGGCAAAAGCACGTTGGCTGCCGGATTTTGTCGCGTATTGTACCGCAGGGGCGTGCGCGTCGCGCCGTTCAAGCTGCAGAACATGGCGCTCAATTCGGCGGTGACGGTGGATGGCGGCGAAATCGGCCGCGCACAGGCGGTGCAGGCACAGGCTTGCGGGCTTGAGCCGCATTCCGACATGAACCCGGTACTGCTCAAGCCCGCCACGGACAAGGGCGCGCAGGTCATCATCCATGGCAAGGCGCGCTTCAATCTCGAGGCCAGTGCCTACCATGACTACAAGGCTACTGCGATGCAGGCCGTGATGGACTCCTGGCGGCGACTGGCGGCGCAATACGATTGCCTGATCGTCGAAGGCGCCGGCAGTCCGGCTGAAATCAACCTGCGCGCCAATGACATTGCCAACATGGGCTTTGCCGAGGCCGCGGATGTGCCGGTGCTGCTGGTGGCCGATATCGACCGCGGCGGTGTGTTCGCGCATATCGTCGGAACCCTGGCGTTGCTGTCGGAATCGGAGCGTGCCCGGATCGTCGGTTTTGTCATCAATCGTTTCCGGGGCGACATCGCGCTGTTGCAGCCCGGGCTGGACTGGCTGGAACAGGAAACCGGCAAGCCGGTGATCGGCGTGTTGCCATACCTGCACGGGCTGCACATCGAGGCCGAAGATGCGGTGCCGCGCGATGCAGTTAGCGGCAATGACGCGGGCAAGCTGCGCGTTATCGTCCCGGTGCTGCCGCGTATTTCCAACCACACCGATTTTGATCCGTTGCGGCTTCATCCGCAGGTGGATTTCCGGTTTGTCGGTATCAACGAACCGATTCCACCAGCCGATCTGATCGTACTCCCCGGCAGCAAGAGCGTGCGTGACGATCTTGATTTCCTGCGCGAGCATGGTTGGGATCAGGCGTTGCTGAAACATCTGCGCTACGGCGGAAAAGTAGTCGGCGTTTGCGGCGGCTTCCAGATGCTGGGCGATCTGCTCCATGACCCGTTGGGACTGGAGGGGGCGTCGGGAAGCAGCCCTGGTCTCGGCCTGCTCGACATGCAGACCACGCTGGAGCCGGAAAAGCATTTGCGGCGCGTGGATGGAAAGTTGGCGCTCGCTGACGCCGTTGTTGCGGGCTACGAAATCCATATGGGCGTAAGCACGGGCGCTGCGTTACAGACGCCGGCATTGTTTCTGGAAAGCGGGGCAGAAGGGGCCGTGTCCCCGGATGGCCAGATTATCGGCACCTACCTGCACGGCCTGTTCGATCACCCGCAGGCCTGTGCCGTATTGCTGGCGTGGGCCGGGCTGAAGAATCAAGAGGCTGCATTCGATTACCGGCGACTGCGCGAAGCAGGGCTGGATCGCCTGGCCGATACGCTGGAAGCGCATCTGGATTGGGAGCGGCTTAATCCCTTGCTTATTTGAGTCGCAGCGGCAGCCCGGCTGCCATGAATATGGCCTTGTCGCAAACGGCGGCTACGGCCTGGTTCAACCGCCCCTGCTCGTCCTGAAAACGGCGGTTGATTTCGCCCAAGGGCACGATGCCCATGCCCACTTCGTTGCTCACCAGGATAATGCGCCCCGGCAGGGCGGGCAGCGCTTCGAGAAACGCCGTGCGCTCGTGTCGAAACAATGCCTCGTCATTGGCGCACAGCAGATT